>NZ_WXWK01000107.1:0-37163 GCF_009904835.1 Vibrio sp. V33_P6A3T137
ACAGTATAGAGAGCATTAAAATTTCATAAAATGAATTTTTATTATAAAAATTATGCCAATATGGAATCAATTAACACAGAGAATCACTTTCTTATGGATATTAAAGCCCTACGCTATTTTGTTGAACTCATCAATCAACAGAGCTTTACCCGTGCCTCGGAGAAACTTTTTGTTACCCAACCGACGATCAGCAAAATGATCCGTAGCCTTGAACAAGAGATCGGGCAGCCATTACTCCATCGTCAAGGCCATCGATTTTGGCTAACCGATGCAGGACACATTGTGTATTTACGTGCACAAGAGATTTTGACCCACTTTACTCAGCTAGAAGCTGAACTGATCGATCTGCACCAACTCCAAGGAGGGCAACTGCGGCTAGGCATTCCTCCTATGGTGGGGCATCTTTATGCTGGCTTGATTAGACAATATCGACAAACCTACCCAGCCGTAGAAATGACGATCGTCGAGTATGGCGGGAGAAAAATAGAACAAGCGGTACTTGATGGAGAATTGGATGTTGCCATTACTATGCTATCGCGCCACGCAGAGCAACATCTCAGCACTTTAGTATTAGACAGTTACCCAATTTATGCTGTGTTACCGCAAACCATGCCTTGGACTGCCCTGACAACGATTGATTGGCCATCACTCAAAGAAGCGCCTTTTTATCTTTACACTGAAGAGTTTACTCTTAGTGACTATGTGCATAAGCAATGTCTAGCGCATGGATTTACCCCACAAATTGCGGCGCGAAGTAGCCAATGGGATTTTCTCGTTGCGCTTGTAAAAAGTGGTATCGGAGTGGCCTTTTTACCCGAACCACTCTGCTTAAGAATCCAAAATGAAGGCGTCTTAATTAAGCCGCTCAATCCTAGTATTGACTGGACATTAAGTGTTATTTGGCATAGTGAACGTTACGTCTCTCGCACTGCAGAAGCTTGGATACAACTTTGTCATACTCATCCATCGTCTCGTTGAACACCATTATGCAGCGTTATCGGTTTGATAATCACTCTCTTGACGATACTTAGGCTTTTTACGGACATACAACTTACGATGCACTTCAGAAACCACATCACCCTGTTTATCTTTGACGTGAATAATAAATTCAGGAAAGCATTTATCACCATTTGCCGTCGCCACTAATATCGCATCCAGTTGAGCTTGAGAAATCAAAAACTCAGCATACAAATCACTGTGTCCCGGCTTAATAAAATTAATGCTCGCTTCTTTATCCCACACATAATACTGACGACCTAAAATCCCCATCAGCATCAATGAATATACGGGATCCGTTAAAGAGAAGATGCTGCCACCATATTGGGAACGATTGGCATTTTTGTTCCACCAACGAAGCTTTAAACGCAATCTAGCTTCGCGAAAGTCTTCGCTGATTGACTCGATTTTTATCCCAGATCCCCAAAAAGGTGGCCAACTATTTAATGCCCACTTCACAATATTAGGTTTATACAACTTCTCAAGTGTTTTATTCATGCTATCCGTGCCTTAGACTCTATCTCATCTTCACTGATCGTGATGCTCAATGAGCACCTCACTCAGCGAAGCTACACACAAGTTAATGTTGCATAATTGTAACTGGTCAGATCAGATTTCTCCGTGATGAAACTCGATTTTGTAGTAATTACAGTAACCCTTTGAAGTTCGTGGTTTATTGTTTTAATCGAGTGGCCTATAATGTGGAACAACATTGACCTCTGTTTACGACTGCAGATCATCAACGGGAAAGTATATGTCAGACAATAACCAAGCGCTAAAGGATGCAGGTCTTAAAGTAACCCTTCCACGGCTAAAGATTTTAGAAGTATTGCAGCAGCCTGAGTGCCAACATATTAGTGCTGAGGAGCTGTACAAAAAGCTGATTGATCTCGGTGAAGAGATCGGCCTTGCGACCGTTTATCGCGTGTTGAACCAATTTGATGACGCTGGTATCGTGACTCGTCATCATTTTGAAGGTGGAAAATCAGTTTTCGAACTCTCAACCCAACACCATCATGACCATCTCGTCTGTCTTGATTGTGGTGAAGTGATTGAGTTTTCTGACGAGGTAATCGAACAGCGTCAAAAAGAGATCGCTGCGCGTTACAATGTTCAGCTAACTAATCACAGTTTATATCTTTATGGCAAATGTGCTGATGGCGGTTGCAAAAACAATCCTTCCGCGCATAAAGCTCGATAAGATAACCGAAAAAACCACCGCGAGGTGGTTTTTTGTTCACTCAATATCGACGAGGGTATCGATAACGCCGCGACTATTTACAGATAATCTCGGATCAACACTTCCGCAATCTGTACCGCGTTGGTTGCCGCCCCTTTACGAACATTGTCTGCCACCACCCACAAATTAATTCCGCTATGATGGCTAATATCATTACGGATGCGTCCAACCAACACCGTATCTTTACCACCGGAATCACGCACCTGAGTCGGGTAGTCTTGCCCTTGGAAAACTTCAATCCCTGCCGTTTGTTCCAATAAGCTGATGACTTGCTCGGCATCAATTGGGCTACGAGTCTCAATATGCAATGCTTCGGCATGACCATAAAATACAGGAACGCGAACACAGGTTGGATTAACCATGATCGAAGGATCATTGAAGATTTTTTGGGTTTCCCATACCATCTTCATCTCTTCTTTAGTGTAACCATTATCCATAAACTGATCGATTTGCGGGATACAGTTAAAGGCAATTTGCTGACTAAAAGCATGCGTCTCAGCTGGAATGCCACTCAGTAGTTTTGCAGTTTGTCCTGCTAGCTCATCAATTCCTGCTTTACCGGCTCCAGATACAGACTGGTAAGTCGTGACATTAATACGCTCGATCCCAACCGCATCATAAATGGGTTTTAACGCCACCAACATTTGAATGGTGGAACAATTTGGGTTAGCAATGATGTTGCGGTTACGAAACTCGGCAATCGCCTGTGGATTGACTTCTGGAACCACTAAAGGGATATCGTAGTCATAACGAAAATGAGAGGTGTTATCTATAACGATTACGCCCGCCTCGGCAGCGATCGGTGCCCAATGAGCAGAAAGCTCACCACCTGCCGAAAAAAGCGCAATATGCACCGAGGACCAATCAAACTCTTCAACATTTTGTACTCGTACGGTTTTTCCATTAAAGCGATAGGTTTTCCCTTCACTACGTTCACTCGCGAGTAAAAAAAGTTCACCAACAGGAAATTTACGCTCTTGCAATACTTCCAGCATGGTTTCACCGACCGCACCCGTTGCACCGAAAATCGCAACATTAAATTCTTGGCTCATTTGTAACCTCTATTGTAAATCCGAGTTGCGCTAGCGGTTCTAATTGACACGATGCCTCACCCACTAGCTTAATTGCGCTATATTCACGCCTATCCCAATACTGTTTGCGCATTTTATCAAACGCGTCAGGTTGATGTATTTGACGACGAAACAAAGCATCGTCTCGTCGAACATCATAAATAAGTTGCGTTAAGTTGAGCAACGTTGCTTCATCCCAAGCACGATTCAGAACCACTTCAGGTACAGGAGCCGTCGGCAATAAACTGGATGGATTAGCCCAATGCGCTTGACCTAAAAACTCACAGTATTGGTTAAACACCATGGTGGTACCGCGTGCTTTCCCTTCCAAGCCATAACCAGCAACATGAGGCGTCGCAAACGCTAACAACGGCAGGAGCTCTAAATCCACCTGCGGTTCAAATTCGAACACGTCTAAGGCCGCGGTAAAACCATCGCCTTGTCGTAAACGAGCTTTTAATGCGTCATTGTCGACGACTGGACCTCGCGCGGCATTAATCAAAATTTGATCACCTCGTAAACCAGCCAACACCTGCTCATTAATTAAATGGTGAGTAGGCCACTCACCTTGCTGGGTGATCGGCGTATGCAAAGTAATCACATCCGCTTCAGTTAATAGTTGCTCCAGTGGTGTAAATGCTCGCGTATCCCCTTGTGCTTGCTTGGGTGGATCATTGATCAAAACGTTGAGTCCTAACCCAGTCAAACAATGGGCTAAGTAGCTACCGACTTGGCCTGCACCAATAATACCAATCGTTTTATCAAAAATAGAGAAACCTTGCTGCTGAGAAAGCACCATTAAAACACTAAACACATACTCTGCAACGCCGACTTTATTGCAGCCTGGCGCTGCGGTAAAAAATATCCCTCGCTCAGCCAATAGCGCTTGATCAACGTGATCCATTCCAGCCGTTGCCGTACCGACAAAAGCCAATCGATTCGCTTTACTTAATAGAGCAGCATCTACTTTTGTCACCGAACGAATCATTAACGCATCAATGTCGATCAAATCGTCAGCGGTTAATGTGCGACCTGGTTTAAGAATTACCTCACCGAGCTGACTAAACAGCTGCTCAGCGTAAGGCATATTTTCGTCGATCAAGATTTTCATAGCCGAATTCACACTATTGGGTTGTCTTTAGGATCATGATAGGCCAAAAACCATGGGGGTCTTATTTGCCAACACGTGATGGGTATTTTGTTGGGCATTGTGCAGAAAAGCATTCTGTGTGTCGAGCATAAAAATACCCGGAGCCAAAGGCTACCGGGCAAATACCCAGAACAAAAGGATCTCGTCCTGCTCTCAATAGGACAGAGTCTGCGTCTGTGTGATCGGCTACGCCGATCGGCTCTGGAAACGGTTCACCTTAAGTGGTGATTATGCTTGGTACTTTTTGATCACCAATGTGGCGTTGGTACCACCAAAGCCAAAACTGTTTGACATAACGCTATTGAGCTCTTGTTCACGTGGTTGCGTGACAATATCTAGCCCCTCTGCAGCCGGATCCAGAGTATCAATATTAATACTCGGTGCGATAAAATTATGATGCAGCATCAAGGTCGAATAAATCGCTTCATGAACCCCTGCTGCGCCTAATGCGTGACCAGTCATGGCTTTAGTCGCAGAAATAGCAGGGCTATTACCGCCAAAAATTTCTTGAATCGCCCCCAGTTCTTTTACATCACCGACTGGTGTTGACGTACCATGGGTGTTGACATAATCAACACTATCGACATTTTGCATCGCCATTCGCATACAACGAGCCGCACCCTCACCAGATGGCGCAACCATATCGTAACCGTCTGAGGTAGCACCATAGCCAACAATCTCACCATAAATTTTTGCACCGCGTGCCAAAGCATGCTCTAACTCTTCAATCACCAGCATGCCGCCGCCGCCTGAAATCACAAAACCATCGCGATCAGCGTCATAGGTGCGAGACGCTTTCTCTGGTGTGTCATTGTATTTGGTGGATAACGCGCCCATGGCATCAAACATCATCGTCAATGTCCAATCCAGTTCTTCACCGCCACCAGCAAACACAATGTCTTGTTTGCCGAGTTGAATCAGCTCCATCGCGTTACCAATACAGTGTGCTGAAGTCGCACAGGCTGAGCTAATCGAATAGTTAACGCCACGAATTTTAAACGGTGTAGCCAAACAAGCCGACACCGTGGAAGACATGGTACGAGGCACCATATACGGCCCAATACGCTTAACGCCTTTCTCACGTAGCGTATCCACGGCAATGGATTGGTTAAGTGAAGATGCACCGCCAGAACCCGCAATGATGCCGGTACGGTCATTCGACACTTGCTCAGGCGTCAATCCAGCATCAGCAATCGCTTGCTCCATAGAAAGATAAGCATAAGCCGCCGCATCGCCCATAAAACGCATCTGTTTGCGATCAATATGCTCAGCAGGGTTTATCTTTAAATCACCCCAAACTTGTGAACGTAGCCCCTGCTCTTTAAATTGCTCGGAAGCAGTGATGCCTGATTTGCCGGCTTTAAGAGACGCTAAAACTTCTTGGACGTTGTTACCGATACTGGAAATAATTCCCATCCCGGTGATGACGACTCGTTTCATGTGACATTCCTATAATTCAAAATTCCGCTAAATGATAACCAAGATAAGTAACAGAAGTGGTCAGCTTTCCTATAAATCCGTACAATCTTGCTCTATAAATGCCTTATTTGCTAGAAATCATCGCTTATGACTTCCATTACTCACGCACAATTGGCGTGGAATGACGCCGGAACGCCGGTCTCAGACCAATTTGACGACGTCTATTTTTCCAATGCCAATGGCTTAGAAGAGACACGCTACGTCTTTCTCAATCAGAATCATCTCCCACAAAGATGGCGAGAATATGACCAACGCCATTTTGTGATTGCTGAAACGGGTTTTGGCACTGGACTCAATTTTCTCGCTACGTGGCAATGTTTTGACCAGTTTCGCCACCAAAATCCTGATGCAACCATTAAGACCTTGCACTTTATCAGCTTTGAAAAATATCCACTCAATAAAAGCGATCTGATCAAAGCACATCAAGCTTGGCCAGAGCTCGCTCACTACGCCGAGCAGTTGCATCAAGCCTATCCTTTGGCACTACCTGAATGCCATCGAATTATTTTGGCGGATGGGGCGATTATTTTAGACTTGTGGTTTGGCGATATCAAAACCAGCTTACCTCAAGTAGCCGTTTCCGAACGTGGCTTGGTTGATGCGTGGTTTCTCGATGGCTTCGCGCCCAGTAAAAACCCAGACATGTGGAGCCAAGCTTTATTTGATGGCATGAGCCAATTGGCTAAAGAAAATTGTACCTGCTCTACCTTTACCGCCGCAGGATTCGTTCGCCGAGGGCTCAATCAAGCTGGCTTTACGATGAAGAAGGTCAAAGGGTTTGGCACCAAGCGAGAAATGCTCGCCGGAAGGATTGAGCATAAAAAACCATACCGCAATATTAAACCTTATTATCAGATTGAAGCGACAGAATCTGTCCACGATGTGGCGATCATCGGCGGTGGTATTGCCAGCGCCGCGCTCGCCCATGCCTTAACTCGACGCGGCATTTCTGTGACCTTATATTGCGCCGATAAAGCGCCCGCGCAGGGGGCTTCTGGCAATCGACAGGGAGCCATTTATCCGCTATTAAATGGTCAACATAGCAATGTGTCCCGCGTCTTTGCGCCAGCGTTTCTGTTTACTCGTCAATTTGTGCAACGTCTCGCTCAGCAAGTCAATTTTGAATACGATTGGTGTGGCGTGACTCAGTTAATGTGGGATGAAAAATCCACCGATAAATTAACGCGTCTTACCCAAGGTGAATTCCCAAGCGAACTCGTGCATTATCTCACTGCAGAACAAACCAGCCAGCACATTGGCCTTGCGGTGGATATGCCGAGCATCCATTATCCACTGGGTGGATGGTTATGCCCGGTAGAGCTCACTCAAGCACTGTTAGCCGATTTAGTCAGCAAAGGATCAGTTACCGCCCATTATCAACAAGCGATTGACTCGTTAGCCTGGCAAGCCGAAACGAGGACGTGGCAATTGAATGCTCAAGGTCAGCCGTTTCAGCATCAATGTGTGGTGATCGCTAATGGCCATCAATTTGATGCCTTTGCTCAAACTGAGCATTTACCACTAGGCAAAGTCAAAGGCCAAGTCAGTCATGCGCCGACCAATCACACTTTACAAGCGCTGCGTTCAGTACTGTGCTATGACGGCTACATGACCCCAAGCAGCCCGCGTCATGGCACCCATTGTATTGGTGCCAGTTACGATAGACAGCACCTTGACCAAACCTTCGATGCCAAAGCACAGCAAGAAAATAGTGCGCGTTTAACCCGTTGCCTAGCGAATCAAACTTGGCCGATGGCGGTGGACACATCAGACAACCAATCTCGTCAAGGGGTTCGCTGTGTCAGTCGCGATCATTTGCCTTTTGTGGGTAATGTGGGACGACGTGATGCAATCATTGAGCAATACGCAGATTTGCCACAAAAAAGAGAGCATCAAATCCCAACCATTAGCCAATACCCTCAATTGTACGCTTTACTGGGTTTAGGTTCCCGAGGTTTGAGCTCTGCACCACTGATGGCCGAAGTCTTGGCCGCGCAGATCTGCGGTGAACCACTGCCTTTGCCTGTCGATGTGCTAGCCTCTCTGCATCCGAGCCGGATGTGGGTACGTAAATTAAAGAAAGGTAAGGCAATCACAGAAAAAGGGGCTTAACTTTATACGCTGCGGTTTCAGCGCCTGAAGCCGATTTTTGCGCCCTTAAAATCATGAAGCCTCGCTGGATAAGCGAGGCTTCATGAATACAACGGATACGAAAAAACTTAACCTAGTAATGCTACTGTAGCTTTAATTTTTTCGGCAATCTCTGAGTTGGTCACTTCACCGGCTGCCAAGTCGAAATTATCATAAAAGCTAGGGACAGAAAGCGAGCCTTTAACATTACCACCGAAAAATGGCGCTGAGGCAACGGCGGCGGCTAGCACCGACTGAGCACCACCGGGGCCTGGTGACGTAGCAAGATACACCGCTGGCTTACCTTTAAACAGCTCACGATCAATACGAGTAGTCCAGTCGAACAAATTTTTATAAGCGGCAGGATAATGTCCATTATGCTCAGCAAAAGAAATCACAAAGGCATCGGCTTGCGCTAAATCACGTAAAAAGGCTTGTGCGCCTTCCGCTTGCCCTAGCTCTTTCTCTCGATCTTCGCTGAACATCGGTACAGAATAATCATTAATATTCAATACGGTAACTTGCGCACCCTCAATTTGCTTTGCCGCGTAAGTGGCTAGCGCTTGATTGATAGATTGAGAGCTGGTGCTCGCGCCAAATGCGATAACTTTCATAGGATAACCTCATGGTTTATATAATAAGCACAGAGTAAACATTGGTCATTGTTATCGCAACTACAAAAATTATACGATGATATTCAAATTTTCCGAATAAGAACTCTCATCAAGAATATCAAGCACTCAATTCACGCCATAACGCATAAACGATCGCCCGGTCAGCAGGTGTCAGCTCCGAACGTGCTTCTTCAAGACTTTGCTCAATACGTGCTTTTAATCGCTCAATATCATCAATACCTTGCTCTTCACAAGCCGCGGCCGATAAAGAAATATGCCCGCGTAAATAACCACCAGCAAATAACTCATCATCAGACGCCGACTCAATACGGGCATCAATCCGGTCCAATAATTGTTCTTCAAATTCAATAATCATCGTCTTCTCATTATTTCACTATAAATTGATCAGCGCTCAACGGCGGAGTGTGATAAAACGCCCGTAAAGCATGTGATAATCGCGCCACTCGAGGAGGCAAACCAGTTTTTAGTATCCCCAACACTTGTTGATGAACCTTGTGCATAAACACCAACCTATCAGGCTCATGATCACCATGTAGGTTGTCACAGCTTACCGTAAAGGGGAATCCTGCGCTTTGCGCTAAAATCCACTCATAAGCCTGCGGCCTTACTTCTACCCGCTCAAACTCCGCTTGTACTTGCGCTGAACGACCATCCGGCTCATACCAATAGCCAAAATCTTCTAGTAAGCGGCGCTCAGGCCCAGCAACGCACCAATGAGCGATCTCGTGCAGTGCCGACGCATAAAACCCGCGCGCAAAAATGATCCGATGATATGGCGTCTGTTCATCGGCGGGTAAATATACGGGTTCGTCACCGCCTAGCTCAAGTTGAGTCTGGTAGTCGGTAAAAAAAGTTTGATTAAAAATAGCGATTAAATCTTGATACTGATGCGTCATCAACAGCTACTCTCGTCGGCTTAATGGCCAGCATTCTCGCGATTTTTTCCTTTAGGGTAAAGCGTTCAAACAAAATTATTAGATTAAGTAATCTGGCTGCCCTTTTCGCCCTATAAAAACTCATTCGTCAAACTGCTCGATTCGCTCTACACTTGCGCCTTTTTCGGCTCAAGTAATCAATACGTAATAAGGTTAACTATGCTACTTAGCGTTCTATACATTATTGGCATCACAGCAGAAGCAATGACCGGAGCTCTTAGTGCTGGTCGTCGGAAAATGGATTGGTTTGGCGTTATGCTAGTGGCAAGCGCAACGGCGATTGGTGGTGGCACGGTGCGTGATATTCTTCTCGGTCATTATCCGCTTGGCTGGGTAAAAAATCCTGAGTATCTGGCGATTACTTGCTTAGCCGGTGTATTAACCACTGGGATTTATCGTTGGGTGATTAAACTCAAAGGGCTATTTATTCGCTTGGACGCGTTAGGATTGATCGTGTTTAGCATTATCGGCACCAAAGTCGCCTTAGAAATGGGGCATCATGTGATGATCTGTATGGTCGCGGCCTTAGTCACTGGGGTATTTGGTGGCTTGTTGCGTGATTTAATCTGCCGCCAACCACCACTGGTACTGCATGATGAGCTTTACGCTTCTGTAGCGTTGATTGCATCAGGGCTTTATCTCACCTTATTAGAACTTGGCATCAGTGAGACAACCAATACCATTGCAACGTTAGTGGTCGGTTATCTTCTGCGCATGGCCGCGGTGCGTTTTAAATGGCGCTTACCATCATTCCATTTAGTTGAAACCGATAAACCGCTGCACTAATTACCATAATTTAAGAGCCAGAACACCTGAACCCGTTGTTGGTCAATAACTCACAACACTCAGTGCCCTGTAACGGGCGCTGAGTGTGTCGATTAGCATTATAAAATAGGCGTTTCAGTGTGTACTGATTGATTTTGACCACGATGACGCAGCAAGTGATCCATCAGCACAATGGCTAACATCGCCTCAGCAATCGGTACCGCGCGAATACCCACGCAAGGGTCGTGTCGCCCTTTGGTGATAAGCTCCGTTGGCTCACCTTGACGGGTAATGGTTTGTCCAGGCACGGTAATACTCGACGTCGGCTTTAAGGCGATATTGGCAACAATGTCTTGCCCTGAAGAAATTCCGCCCAAAATCCCCCCGGCATGATTGCTTGCAAAGCCGTCTGGAGTGAGCAAATCACGATGTTCGCTGCCTTTTTGGCGCACCACATCAAAGCCGTCGCCAATCTCTACCCCTTTAACCGCATTAATGCTCATCAGTGCATGAGCAATATCCGCATCGAGTCGATCAAATACCGGTTCACCTAAGCCTACGGGTACTTTGGTTGCCACGACTTGAATTTTGGCACCAATCGAATCACCTTGCTTTTTTAAATCGCGGATTAATTGATCAAACTGAGCGACTTTATCGATATCAGGACAAAAAAAGGCATTGTTTTCAATTTCATTCCAATCCACTTTTTCAATCGCAATATCACCCATTTGGGCAAGATAAGCACGGATCTCAATACCAAATTCTTGTTGCAGGTATTTTTTCGCAATACCACCAGCCGCCACACGCATCGCTGTCTCGCGTGCCGATGAACGACCACCACCACGATAGTCACGAACACCATACTTTTGATGGTAGGTATAATCCGCATGTCCGGGGCGAAACTTATCTTTGATATCTGAATAATCGGTCGAACGCTGATCGGTATTTTCAATCAATAAGCCGATAGAAGTCCCTGTCGTTTTACCTTCAAAAATACCAGAAAGAATTTTCACTTCATCCGCTTCACGGCGCTGAGTAGTATAGCGCGATGTACCCGGACGACGGCGATCCAAATCCACTTGTAAATCAGCCACACTGATTTCTAGACCAGGAGGGCAACCATCGATGATACACCCTAATGCGACACCATGACTTTCGCCAAAAGTGGTGACTCGAAAATGTTGTCCAATACTGTTTCCTGCCATGTTTTCCTCAAACTTCCCATCAATAAGTAAATCCGTATTGACTTACCAGCATCCTTATTCCTAGCTATCCCTTTGCTACTTGAAGCTACAGTGGTGTTGGCTACGTTCGCCCCCAATCGCATCGTTACCTATGCTCATAGGGAGTCGCTCACCGGCCGCCTACCTACCACGCCCAATCGCTTGGGGATCATCTCATCAAGGAAGGAGCTTTTGTTAATCATGAAATCATACTCGCTTGATTAGCCAATGATGTAAAGTCCCGACTGACGTTTTCCTTAAAATGCGGCTTTGCCCCTCGCTGATGTCATAAAAAGCACCACAGACATACGATTTCACTCCGCGCTACCATCCATAAAAAACGCCGACATCGCGTCGGCGTAGAGAGATCATGATTAATGAAAAATGATTAAGCTTTAATCTCAGCTGGGTTAATCACGATACAGTGAGAATTCTTCTGCACAATCAAGCAACTGCTGCTTAGTGAGTAAGAAGACGCCATGGCCACCATTTTCAAATTCTAACCAAGTAAACGGAATATTAGGGTACTGATCCACCAAGTGGATCATTGAGTTACCCACTTCACAAACTAAAATCCCATTATCCGTTAGATAGTGAGGCGCATTAGCTAAAATGCGTCGTGCGAGTTTTAAACCATCCGTTCCCGCCGCAAGCCCTAACTCTGGCTCATGCTTGAACTCATCGGGTAAACTGTTCATATCCTCTTGATCGACATAAGGAGGATTAGTAACAATAATGTCGTATTGCTCTTTCGGTAAATCGCGAAATAAATCGGAGCGAATCGGGAACACTTGCTGCTCTAAACCGTGATCTTGAATATTTTGCTCAGCCACCTGCAAAGCGTCAGCTGAAATATCAATCGCATCCACTTCAGCTTCAGGGAAAGCATAGGCACAAGCAATTGCAATACAACCACTGCCTGTACATAAATCCATAATCCGAGTCGGCTCATCAAGTAACCAAGGTGAAAATTGCGCTTGAATCAATTCACCAATCGGTGAACGAGGCACTAAGACTCGCTCATCAACGAAAAACTCTAGACCACAAAACCACGCTTTATTGGTTAAATAAGCAATAGGCGTGCGCTCATTAATCCGCTTAATGACTCGCTCCACCACACGTAATCGCTCACTGCCCGTTAAACGGGAATTCAGTACATGAGGCGGAACGTCAATCGGTAAATAGAGTGTCGGTAAGATTAACTGAACGGCTTCATCCCATGCATTATCGGTTCCGTGACCATAAAATAACTGTGCCGCATTGAAACGACTCACCGTCCAACGGATCATGTCCTGAAGGGTATGCAGTTCAGAAACCGCCTCATCTACAAAAATCTTATCCAAAATTGCCTCCGAAAAGCGCTACAATACTGCCAATACCGAAAATAACTGATAATTTAACTTTCATGAACAAAAAAAACACCGACATCAGTCACTGTCATGATCTCGATGCGAATGATGATTTTGCTCTGTTTCACGAGGCAGTAAAAGGCGTAAAAAAGTTATCTCAGGATACCATAACCCAATCGCCAAACAGAAATCCCAAGCAAAAAGAAATTCGCCGTCACTCACGAGAAGCCAGTGATACCCATTTTTATTTTTCCGATGAGTTTGTGCCACTACTTAGTGATGAAGGGCCAACCCGTTATGCTCGGAGTGATATCTCTAAGTATGAAGTTAAAAAACTGCGCCGCGGTGTGTATTCGCCGGACGTGTTTCTCGATATGCATGGTATGACTCAACAGGAAGCCAAACGAGAACTCGGTGCAATGATTGCTTATTGCCTAAAAGAAAAGGTTCACTGTGCTTGCGTACAACATGGGATTGGTAAACATATTCTTAAACAGAAAGTGCCTTTGTGGTTGGCTCAACATCCAGATGTCCTCGCTTTTCATCAAGCGCCATTAGAGTTTGGTGGCAATGGTGCTCTGTTGATCTTATTGTCGATTCTCGATAAGTAATGCGGTATTGGTCTGGAATAACACGGAACCACTGGCAATAATACGGCTCAACGAGAGAGAGTCTGCGTTAGTAGCGCATGTCTGGTGGTATTGGCAACTCTTGCGTTTTCAACACTGGGCGCTGACCTCCTTTGCGGCGATATTGCTTAATTTGGAACACATAAGCCAATACCTGAGCGACGGCCACAAATAAACCATCTGGAATTTCCTGCTCTAGCTCTGTGGTGTAGTAAAGCGCCCGCGCTAGCGGAGGAGCGGCAACAATTATAATCTCGTGCTCACGGGCAATTTCACGGATTTTAAGGGCCAGAAAATCGCCGCCTTTGGCAACCACAATGGGAGCTTTATCCGTTCCTTGCTTATAACGTAGCGCTACTGAAAAGTGATCGGGGTTGGTGATAATGACGTCCGCTTGAGGGACATCGGCCATCATCCTGCGTTGTGCCGCTTCACGCTGCAACATCCGAATCCGACCTTTGACTTCAGGTTTACCTTCCGTATCTTTGTATTCGTCTTTAATCTCTTGCTTGGTCATTTTCAGTTGTTCAGCATGATTCCAAATCTGAAAAGGCACATCAATCGCGACGACTACCAGCAGTGAACAGCTGATCAACAAAATAAAATTGAGTAGAATTTCTAAAGCATGGAAAATATTCTGTGGGTAAACATCAATACTGAGTTGAAAAAGATCATGTTTTGAGGCGTCAATCAGATAAAAAGCCACACCAGAAATTAACAATACCTTTAAAATTGATTTACATAACTCCACAAGACTTTCTACACCAAACATACGTTTAAAACCACTAAGTGGGTTCATTTTAGAAAGTTTAGGTCTTGCCGCTTCAGCAGAAAAACTAACCCCGCCAATACCAGCAGCCCCGATCAGCGCAGCCACAAATAAGGTAATGAGGATCAGTAGTAGTGGGAAAATTAAATGGGTCAGCGTACCAGCAATAATATCGAACAGTTTGCTGCTATCAAAAATCTCTTCACGACTCAGAGAAAACAACCGTCCCATCGTGGTATACAAGCGACTGGCTAACATTTCGCCAAACCACATTAGGGCTACCGAACCAATGATTAATACCGATACCGACGCTAACTCTTTCGACCTTGCAACCTGCCCTTTTTCTTTGGCTTGTTGCAAGCGCCTGGGGGTGGCCTCTTCGGTTCTTTCTTGTCCATCAGACTCTGCCACGGGTTTCTCCTAACAGTTCAAGCGGATCAAACGACACAGTTGCTGCTCACCCTCTGCCCAAAACAGATCATAGTGCGTAAATAAACCGCTAACGATATACCAACAAATCAATAAACCAACCAAAAGTGCAAAAGAAAAACCTAGAGAAAAGATATTCAATTGTGGTGCAGCCCGAGTCATTACCCCAAAGGAAAGGTTAACGGTTAATAACGCAATGATCCCCGAAAGTGACATACTCAACGCCACTTTAAACATAATCCCTAACCATTGGGAGAGCTCATAATAATCGACATTAGTCAGCGATCCTGCGCCAATCGGTAAACTGGTGAAGCTCAGCACCACCAACTGAATCATGGTTAAATGGCCATCCGTCGCCAAAAAAAACATCGTTGCTAAAAACATAAACAATTGGCCTAACAGCGGCGTGTTCTGTCCATTAGCAGGATCAACCATAGAAGCAAACCCCAAACTGGCTTGCATACCGAGTATTTGACCAAGGATAACAAAGGTTTGAATTAAAAACTGAGTCACCATCCCCATCGCCACACCAATAATGATTTGTTCTAGTGTGGTTAAAAAACCTTGAAACGAGAGGAGTTGCAAATCATCGGCAATCGCTGGCACAGCTGGCATTACGGCGAGTGTGATCGCTAAACCAAGATACAGGCGAATACGCGGCGACACAAATCGCGCGCCAGTGACGGTCATCACCATCAACATGGCTGAAATACGTGTAAAGGGCCAAAAGTAGTGTGCAATAAAATCTAGGACTACACTGGCTGGGTATTCCATCGCAGCTCCTAAAATAAGACTTGTGGCAAGCGCTCAATCATGGCGAAGAAAAACTCCATCAACATTTGAGTCATCCAATGAGCAAACATCATTAATGCCAATAAAGTCACAATCAGACGTGGTAAAAAGCTTAATGTCTGTTCGTTGATTGAGGTTGCAGCTTGAAATACCGCCACAACTAAACCAATCATTAGGCTAGGTACAATGATGGCGCAAACCATGATCAGCACTAACCATAATGCTTCATTGAATAATTCAACAAACAGCTCAGGTGTCATTTGTCTCTCCCGCTATAAAGCAAAACTGCCCGCCAAGGTCGATAAAATTAAGTTCCATCCATCAACTAAGACAAATAACATCAGCTTAAAGGGTAAGGAAACGATCATCGGGGACAACATCATCATACCCATCGCCATTAATACCGAAGCCACCACTAAATCAATAATAAGAAAAGGCAAAAAGAGCATAAAACCGATTTGGAATGCCGTTTTCAATTCAGAGGTAATAAACGCAGGAATAAGAATCGCCATCGAGACATCTTCCGGATTTTGCGCATTCGAACCGGCAATGTTTACAAACGTCTCTAAATCTTTGAGTCGCGTTTGTTTAAGCATAAAAGATTTCATCGGATCTTGGGCCAAATCAAATGCCTGCCGAGCGCTGATCTGCTCATTAAGATAAGGCTGTACGGCTTGTTCATTGATTTGATTGAGCACTGGCGACATAATGAAAAACGTTAAAAAAATCGCAATACCAATAATGACCTGATTCGAGGGAGTTTGCTGCAAGCCCATCGCCTGACGCAAAATCGACATCACGACAACAATGCGCGTAAATGACGTCATTAAAATAACCATGGCTGGTAAAAAACCCAGCATGGTCATTAAAGCGAGAATTTGTAGATTAATCGAATAATCTTCACCACCATCCGCATTCGTGGTCATCGTGAATGCGGGGATCCCACCGCCGCCACTACGGCTGGATAAGGCTAAACTCCTTGAACCCGCTTGTTCCCTCTCCATTGCTGACACGGTAACACCTTGCGCACCAGCAGCAGTGGGAGGAATGGCCGTAGCAAGCTCTTGCTGAGCATAAAGTGGGGAGGAAAACGCCCAGATAAGTAAACTGAGCAGCATCATTGCTTTACAGAGTAAATGGGTGAGTCGGTGATATTGGCGATTATTTGTCATGTTTTTTTAGCAGCTGCGTCAATTGATGAGCAAAAGGCGTTGGATCTTGCGCCTCCTGAGTTAATGGTGAGTCTAATTTAGCAATCAATTGGATCGAATGACTGGTCACCCCAATCAAAAACTGCTCCTCCCCTGCTTGGACTATCATGATTCGTTCTTTGGTCCCAACCGGAAGCTGGCGAATGATCTGAAATCCTTTTTGCTGACCAAAAACCGGGACTTTCATCCGTTTAAGTAACCAAGCTAGAAACAGAATAAAACCCAGGACGAATAAAAGCGACCCTAAGGTGGTCGCTATATCCAACGAACTGCTGGGAGCGGCAAAAGCTGGGCAACTGAGCAAGGCTAGCCCTAAGATTTTTTTCATCCGCTATCTCAGCTTCTTAATCCGTTCTGTTTGACTAATAACATCCGTGAGACGGATACCGAACTTATCATTGACGACAACGACTTCACCATGAGCAATTAAGGTTCCATTGACCATAACATCAAGTGATTCTCCGGCAATTCTATCCAATTCCACGACTGAACCTTGGTTTAATTGCAACAAGTTACGAATACTAATTTTAGATCGGCCCACTTCCATCGAAATGGTCACCGGAATATCCATGATAGTATCTAACTTACGCCGCTCATCTTCAGTGATCGGCGGTGAAGTATCTTTTAATTCATCCAATGGGGCTGCTAATATTTCATCGACATCAACATCAGGAGCATTCGGATCTTCGCCCAATGCTGCCGCCCATTCATCTGCCAATTTTTGATCATCTGATTTTGACATCTTTGCTACCTATTCTTACGCTTAAGATTGTTCTTCATCGGCTAATTCGTCATTTTCTAATTCAGCAATGATATCTTTACCTAAAAAGGCCAAATCGGTTTTCATTGCTTCAGGACGTTTGATTTTTTGCGAAATTTGCACCGCGAGTTTGTCACCTGAGCGTCCCATTTTAACGCGATAAGTGGGTAGCTCTTCGACAAACATAATGGCATGTTCTGGCATTTTTATCGGGATAATATCGCCAACCTGCAAATCCATTAGATCTCGCAGTGCGATGTCTTGCTCTAATAAATTGACTCGAAAATTAATCGGCACGTCCATAATTTCGTCGCGTAGTGCTGAGCTCCAGCGAACATCGGTTTCCATTTTATCCGATTGAACCCCTGCATCGAGCAATTCTCGAATCGGTTCAACCATCGAATAAGGCATGACCATATGGAAATCACCGCCTCCACCATCCACTTCAATATGGAATGAACAGACAACGATTACCTCGGTTGGACTGACGATGTTCGCCATACTCGGATTCACTTCCGAGTCTAAGTATTCAAACTCGACCCCCATTACTGGTGACCATGCTTCTTTATAATCGGCAAAAACGATTTTCAACAATAATTGGATAACTCGTCGTTCGGTTGGTGTAAATTCTCGACCTTCAATTCGCGCATGATAGCGGCCATCACCACCAAAAAAGTTTTCAACCAGAATAAATACCAGTCGCGCTTCCATTGTCACCAGCGCTGTCCCCTTTAATGGACGAAAACGCACCATGTTAAGACTGGTCGGAACGTATAGTGTATTTTGGTATTCACCAAACTTCATCATCTGTACGCCGTTAATCGAAACTTCGGCGGTTTTACGCAGCATATTAAACAGACTAATCCTCATATGCCGTGCAAAGCGTTCATTAATCAGCTCAAGCGTCGGCATTCGTCCACGAACGATACGATCTTGTGACGAAAAATCAAATGAAGAGGCAGTCGACGAATCTAACTCTTCTTCTTCGTCATCCACTCCATCAACGCCATGAAGGAGCGCATCAATTTCGTCTTGGCTTAGTAAATCGGTCACGGACTCACCTACTGCATTACAAAATCGGTAAATAAAACGCGTTCAATAACGGGTTCTCCCACCACTTGTGTCATGGCGGCTTTAATATCTTCGGTGGCTTTATCTCGTAATTCAACCCGCCCCGATGGAGTACGCAGTTGTTCAACCGTCGCTGAAGCAAACGTCGCCAATAAGGTACTTTCTACTAACGGGGAGTGAAAACGAGCTAGATTTTCGTTATTAGTACCACGAACCATCAGTTGGACTTTAACTTGGACCATACGTCCCCGAGTATCACCACTGACATTAAACACAAACGGCTGAGCAATGTTAACGTAAGAAACTGGAGCAACGCTAGGTGCCGCTCGGCGATTCGCTGTATCGGCACTTTGCTGATCACTGCCAGATCCCATTAAAAAGAACGCTGCACCGCCGCCACCTAACAGCAAAACCGCCGCCGCAACAATAATGATCAGCAGTTTCTTTTTACTCTTCGGTGCATCTTGTGAATTTTCATCAGCAGCCATAACATCCTCTACGTGGTTTTGTTTATTTTTATTAGTTTAAGCGTAATAACTGATTCCATCACGCTTTGTTGTCACATTCAAATCAAGTTTGACGTTAGCATCAATGTTTTCATCGCCTAATAGCGTATCATCGTTACTTAAATGACCAGACTGGCCTCGCTCAGCAGCATAACCTTGTTGCTGACCCGAGCTCTGCTGTTGTACTGATGTATCCGCCAATTGTACACCTTGTTGGGCTAACATTTCCCTTAAACGAGGCATCGCGCCCTCTAAAGCATCTCGTGCTTGAGCATTGGTTACCGTAAATTGAATACTAGCTCCATCAGCGTGCATATTCATACGAATATGCAATCGGCCTAACTCTGGCGGATCCAACCGGATATCAATATTTTTTAAATTCTTCGACATCATCATTTGGATCCGCTCAGCCATCTCATCCGCAACCAATCCTTTATTGAGCATCAAAGGCAGTGGTTGAGCTTGAATCGGCGTCGCTTCATGACGCAATGGTGTCGAGCTACTTACCCCAGACTGGGTCGCGGTTGCCGCTATTTGTTGAGCTAATGAGGTATCATCGCTATCACTCGCCGAACGCGTTTTTCCTGCTGCTCCGGCAAGCAACATTGAACTCGCTAAGGCGGCGTTAGCCGCTTGAGTATTTACTAAATCTGGCTGAGCCATCGCTTGACCAGCCGCTCGATTAACGGCCGTTGTACTACTCATCTCAGCATCCAGTGAAGTAGCGTTGCTCATCGCTGTACTAACAGGAGCAGCTATTGTTTGAGATGCTCCAACAGGAGAAGCAGCAGCGGACTGTGTCGCCAATGCCGCAGAGACCCCGACCGCAACCGCTTTTTTGGTACGTTGCCCATCTTGAAGCTCTATATGACCTTCAACTTTAGAGAGATCTCCATCAATTGATCCAGAAGAAGATTGACTATGTGGGTTCGCCGAGAGATGGGTGGCTTGAGTAACCAAGCTCGGATCGATATCAAGTTCATCGGTTAATAAAGTGGGTTGACTATCGATTGGAAGATGAATATCGGTCGTTAACGCTGTATTACTGATAGCGTCTCGCTCCGTCAATTCTGGATGAGCAACCATTGACGCGAGATCAGTCTCAAGTTCAGTGACCCGATGAGATACGACTGTGTTGTTCCGCTCATTCTCACCATCATCGCCATATTGATGACGAGTGCTATTGTCTAAAGTGCTCGCGCCATACATCACCTGAGTTTGTATTGGTGATGTCCAGTCATCTGAGTGCGAGTATTGGTCAGCAACAACCGGTACTGCTATCTCAGCATCGTCATGCTTAGCGGAGAGACTATGAGGCAAAGGCTTGCCGTTATGCCCAGTGAGCACCTGATTAGCCTGCTGTAAACGTACCAGCAAGTCATCGCCTTCATTCATCACTTGCGTGCTTTTATTCTCCAGGAGCGGTTCAGATTGAGGTTCAGCGATTGCACGTGTGAGGCCAACATCGACAGCGGCGTCAAATGAAGCCGTGTGCTCAGAATCAGACTCGGCGAAAGTCTGTCGTTCATCAGAGGGTTCTGATGCTGAAAGTTCAGAGCTAGTTTCATCACTCGATACTACCGTCGCTATCGAAGCCTCATTGTGCTTAGCCGTTTGAGTATCACTTTTGGCGCTAAACAGCAGTGCGGTTAACTTATCGAGAAAACTGCTTGGCTCAGCGCTTGCTGAATCTTGACCACTTTGCCCAACGGAGCCTTTTGCCAAATTGGCAATAGAAGTGTTATCGACAGAAGAAGTTGAATTAATATTCATAGGCACATCGCTCGCATTGATACTGAATCATAAAGCCACGCGCGATAGTTATCGTGTGTAGCATGAGATGATCGGATTCTGTGCCTAAATGAATGCAAAAACTACGCCACAATGAGATCTATTTATTGGAATGGATAAAGTATTGGAACGGATAAAGTTTAGAAGCACCAAGCACCAGTATCGCGGTCAGACAAAGAACAATCTGAACGGGATAATTACTTAGGAATATTCCGTTGACGATTAAAATTGAGCGTCGAAAATTCATCCATTTGCTTTTGTTCTCTTCGCTCTTGAATGCGCCGTTGCTCCGTGCGTTTTTTGTCAATTAACCATTCGTATGAACGACGTTGCTGCCGAATATGTAACCAATGTTGCTGACTATTCTCAACTTGCTGCTTAAAATGGTTTTCTGCGCCACGTTGTTTAGCTAGGGTTTCATCAAGCTGAGTAAGAAATCGGTTTAAATGACCATATTGACTGGCGGACAATCCCGCTTGACCCCGCTCGACAAGCTGTTGGCAATATTCAAGTCGATACTGCTCAATTTGCTTTAATTGTTGATAGTAACCTTCAAGCTCATTACGAGCCTTACTCAATACCATTATTGCTTGGCTTTCTTTCTCTTTGGCTTGGTCTAATAAAAATTCCAACGCATTGTCCATAGCAAGACTACTCCATGCTCAAGACATTTTTTAACATACCAACGCACATCTCATAAGGTACCGACTCTTTCATTTCTTGTTGAAGGTACTGATCCAACCTTGGTTTGAGAGTAAATGCACTATCAATCGCTTTATCGGTGCCAGGTTTATAGGCGCCAATTGAGACTAAGTCTTGGTTTTTACGACAAATCGATAAGATTTGTCGTACCGCTCGAGACATCAGCATGTGCTCATCTGTGGTGATTTGTGGCATTACCCGACTGACGGATTTTTCAACATCAATCGCGGGATAATGACCAGCGTCTGCCATTTCTCTTGAGAGAACAATATGACCGTCCAGAATGGCGCGCGACGCATCAGCTATCGGATCTTGTAAATCATCCCCTTCGGTCAACACCGTAAAAAAGGCGGTGATCGAGCCTTGGTTCGGACCGCCATTGCCCGCTCGTTCAACCAATGCGGGTAATTTAGCAAACACCGAAGGTGGATAACCTTTAGTCGCTGGCGGCTCTCCCACCGATAGTGCGATCTCCCGTTGCGCTTGAGCAAAACGAGTTAATGAGTCCATCAATAAGAGTACATCGAGCCCTTGATCGCGAAAATATTCCGCGATAGCCAATGCCGTTTGGCAACCTTTCAAACGCATCAGTGGCGAGGAATCTGCGGGCGCTGCGACTACAACAGCGCGTTGACGGCCATCCACGCCAAGTATTTCTTCGATAAACTCTTTTACTTCTCGGCCACGTTCACCAATTAGTCCCACCACGACCACTTGCGCAGTGGTGCCACGAGTCATCATCCCTAAGGTAACCGATTTACCGACACCAGAGCCTGCAAAAAGACCGATACGTTGGCCTTTACCAACCGTCAGTAACCCATTAATGGCTTTGATTCCAACGTCTAATGGTTCGGTGATCGGTTTACGCAATAAAGGGTTTATCGGTTGAGCATTAAACGTGGCCTGTTGATCGGTGTAAATCGGTCCAAGTCCATCCAAAGGATTGCCGACACCATCAATCACTCGACCCAGTAGCTCCATCCCTACCGCTAATCCTGCCTCTTCGGTCAGTGGGGTTACTTTGGCTCCCGGCAAGATACCGTTGACTTGCTCACTGGGCATCAGAAACAGACTGTCACCAGAAAACCCAACCACTTCCGCTTCCATTTCACCAGACATGGTGTCGACTTTACATAAACTACCAATTGGTGCTCGGCACCCCGTTGCTTCTAACGTCAGTCCAACGACGCGTACCAGCTTGCCTGACGCGACAGGTCTGGTTGTTAAGCCTTGTGTTTTGTACTGTGCTAATCGTTCGGCCAGTGACAACATTACTCTTGTCCTACTTGGTGGCGATTTGTGCCACAAAAGCGTTGTAATACGCTACGAATGCGCTCTTCCATACGGTAACTGACACTCGACTCACCGGCTTCGATTTGTACATCACCACGATTTAAGGCTGGCTCACTACTGAGTGTCCATTGACGTGAATTTAACTCCGCTTCACCATAAGCATTTTTAACCAATTCATAATCTTCAGGATGGAGTTTTAAATGAATGGCATGTCCAGTCACAGGGAGTGCTTCGACTGACTCTTTCACCGTATCTAAAATCACTTGTGGATTGGTTTGAACTTCCACATGCACCACTTCTTTGACTAAAGTCAGTACCATATCCACAAGCTGCTTTTCAACTTGTGCATTCATTAATTGTAATGGTTGAGCAAATTGATCGGCCAATGTAATCAAAACATTCACCTGCTCTTGAATGGCTTGTTGCCCCGCTTCAAGCCCTTCTGTTTTACCCGTTTGTAATCCTTCTTGGTGACCAACCTCAAAACCGCCTTGTTTACCCAGTTCAAATCCTTGTTGGTACCCTTCTGCTTTGCCCTGATCGATGCCTTCTTGATAAGCGGAACGTTTGATTAACTCAATTTCTTCATCCGTTAAGGTTTGTGGTAGCTCAGGTTCAGGATCATCAAAACTTGGCATCCAAGCGGGATCATAATTCATTGCCGTTTCTTTGGCTTTCTTACCCAGCTCTGCGCCATAATCTGGTAATCCCCATTTTTTGGGTGGCTCAACATTCTCATCCGAGCCTAAACGGATAAAACCCCGTTTTCTTTGTCCAGTCATGAAACATCCTATCGCGAACTAAAAAGGCCGCTAGTTCATTAAGAAAGACATCGAGGGCACAAGGTAGCAAACCACCGTACCTCGATTACAAGAATTCGTCTGCACCACCAGACAACATCAACTCGCCACTGTCTGCCATCTTACGAGCAATCGCCAAGATTTCTTTTTGAGCCGATTCAACATCCGACACTTTAATCGGTGCCATCGCTTCCAAGTCATCTTTCATCAGTTCAGCGGCACGCTTAGACATGTTCTTAAAGATTTTATCTCGTAGCGCTTCATCGGCACCTTTGAGCGCTTTCAACAACACATCCTGTGGTACATCTCGAAGTAGTTTTTGGATACCTTGGTCATCCACTTCGACCAAGTTTTCAAACACGAACATCAGGTCTTCAATCTGGGTAGCGAGATCTTCATCTTGCTCACGCATCTGCTCCATAGCGATGCTTTCAATGCTATTATCTAGATAGTTCATAATATCAGCAGCCGCTTTCAAGCCACCAATTTTCGCCGCTTGCGCGCCGGCTTGACCCGCAAACTGTTTCTCCATGATCTCGTTCAACTCAGCCAGTGCTGATGGTTGAACTTCCTCAAGATTAGCGATACGCATTAATAATTGAAGCCTATCTCGCTCAGAAAATTGCGCGAGAATTTCTGCTGATTGGTCCGGCTCAAGGTAGGAGAGAACAATGGTTTGAATTTGTGGGTGTTCATTAACAATGATCGTCGCCACTTGCCTAGGATCCATCCATTTCAGCGAATCTAACCCTTTCGAGCCGGTCCCTAGGAGAATTTGGTCGACTAAGTTATTCGCTTTATCCTCACCTAATGCGGCAATAAGTGCATTACGCATAAAGTCTTCACTGCCCATACCAATGTTGGTATATTTTTGAATATCTTCCAAAAATGCACGATGGACGGCACTGACTTTATCTTGACTGAGATCTTTTGCCTTTGCCATCGCACTGCCCACTCGCTGCACTTGCTTGGGTTCTAAGTGACGAATAATCCCAGCCGCATCATCTTCATTGAGGCTCAGTAATAAAATGGCCGCGCGCTCTTCACCAGGAATCGTTGAAATATCAATCCCTTCTTCAGCACCGTCTTTTTTGACTATATCGTTAGGCATTTTGCATCCAATTCTTCACTACTTGAGCCGCAAGTTCAGGCTCGTTAGCCACTAGAGCACGTACCGCTTTGAGCACATCCTCATCCTTATGTAGGTTAGGTAAATCTATTCCTGAGCCAAACTCGAAGAGATCGCCCCCTTCAATATCGCTGCCAATTAAGCTGGTTTCACCATCAGCTCCTATCGGTAAACCATCAGGTCCATATAATTGATCGTCATCATCAACCGCTGGATTAAGCAGTTTCTTCATCGCGGGGCGCACCAAGACCAGAACAATCACAATGATCACTAGCGCACTGGCTAACCAACGTACCCAATCGTTAAAGTGTGGGTTTTCCCAAATAGGAATATCAATCAATGGATCAGTTTCTGGTTCAGCAAACTGCATACTGAGTACTTTAAGTAAATCACCACGATTTTCATTAAACCCAACCGTACCTATCAATAAGGTACGAATTGCATTGATTTCACTCTCGCTTAATGCTTGATAAGTCACCTGTCCTGTTTCAGGATTAACTACAGCGCGATTTTTAATTGCCACCGCCACCGTCTGACGATTAATCACCCCTGTTTGACGCCGCTCATGGCTGATCGTGGTGTCGAGTTCAAAGTTGCGTGTCGCTTCACGATGAACAGAGCCTCGCCCCAAAATAGAGCCATCTTTCATTTGGGCGATATCTTGTGGGATAGAAGCATCGGCGGGGGGTTGATTGCTCAATGCGCCTGGAATTCCGGCCACAACATTACCGTTATTATAGTCTTCTAAGGTATATTCGCTGCGCGTAGCTGGAGTATTTGGGTCAAAAACTTTACGGGTTTGCTCAATCGCACTAAAGTCCAATTCAATATCAACTTGGGCCGTGTAATTGCCTAAGCCTAAAATTGGGATCAAGACTGAATCAATTTTATTGCGTAAATTTTCTTCTTGACGGCGCTCAAGCTCTTGCTCTTTGCGACGAGCCGTGGCGATTGGATCTTGTGAACCTGAGCTGAGTAAGCGTCCGTGTTGGTCAGTGACCGTCACTCGAGTCGGACGCATACCGGGTACCGCACTGGCAACCATATCAACGATAGAATCAACCTCTTCTTGCTTCAAGTTCATTCCTGTACGTAAGGTTAATGATACCGAGGCAGAAGCTTCTTGGTTATGGCGTACAAAGACGCTTTGTTGTGGTAAGGCAAGCAAGACTCGAGCGCGGTTGACTTGACGCATCTCTTCAATCGCTTTAGCTAATTGCCGCTCGCGACTGAGTTTTAGTCTTTCTTGTTCAAGACGCTGAGATACGCCAAAGCCCATATCTTGTAATAAAATATCATCCCCAGCATCACGAGTTTGATGCAACCCAGAACGAACCATATTGAGTCGAATACTATTGAAATCTTTGCTGGGTACTAAAATCGTATTGCCGTCTAATCGATAGTTCTGTTTTTGCTGATCGAGATAATCCAAAACGGGGATCAACTCTTCAGTTTCAAAAGCACCCAGCGGACGCATTTCCGGCTCTTTGACCCAGAAAAACAACATCACGATTAATGAGACGCAAATAGAGATAGATAGGACAAGTACAATTTGTCGCAAGAGATCTAAATCGCCCATGGCAAAATCAAGCTTAGAAGTACTTTTTTCTTCTAAATCGGGATTTTGTAAGCCATCATCTAAGCTCATCGAGGTAGAAAGCGCCTGCTCTCCACCAGAAGATATTGCCAGATCGGTTGTTTGTTTATCTTCGGCCACAGTTTACATCCTATGGTTATACTGGCATGTTCATCAGCTCTTTGTACGCATCAACGAGCTTATTACGTACCTGAATAGTCGCTTCAAACGCCACACTCGATTTATTACGAGCAATCATCACATCAGACAAAGAGATACCTTCATCTCCGCGATCAAAGCGTGTCTGTAGGTTACTCGATGACTGCTGTAATCCATTAACAGTATTGATGGCTTGAGTCAGCATTTGGCTAAAATCAGCGCCAACTTTTTGTCCAGTTGCCGCCGGACGAGCATTCGCTGCTTCCGCCATCATTGCTTGCATCTCACTGTTTAAGCCATCTAATCTCATAACCACCTCTAAATGCCAATTCTTTGACTCTCTCATTCATATTGAGTAAATGAGCAATTAATATGCCACGTCAAATCAACCTGGAATATCGATCCCTGCATCACGCATTTTCGCTAATTTATAGCGTAACGTTCGCGGGCTAATCCCTAACTTTTCGGCCATCTCTTTACGCCGACCGTGACACTCAACTAACGTCTCCATAATAATGGTAAACTCTTGATCACGTAGCTCATCGCCTAATCCGACGGGACTCGCTGGAGTGTTGTTGATCGGCGAACTTTGCGCAACAGGCTTAATCTGGGGACACGAGACTTCTTCTTGTTCAACCAACTGCTGTAAACCTGACGCATCTTGCCAATCAAGTCCCTCAAGTAGTATATGTTGCTGAGTAATGTCCGCCTGCTCACTTAAAATTAACGCACGCTGAATCACATTATCAAGCTCACGGACATTACCAGGCCATGTGTATTGATGAAGCTTTTCCATGGCTGCAGGAGAAATACTGGGGACCGGTAAACCGAGTTTTTTGCAATGGCGCTCCACGAGGTGTGTCGCTAATGGCGCAATATCTCCTTTTCGCTCACACAATGCAGGCCATGTGATCGGAAACACATTCAATCGATAGTATAAATCTTCGCGAAATTTGTTTTCTTTAACGTAAGCTTTTAAATCTCGGTTGCTGGTCGCAAGAACTCGTACATCGAGTTGAATACTTTTCCGACTGCCCAGCCGCTCAACCTCTCGCTCTTGGAGGACCCTAAGCAATTTAGCCTGTAGATTCAAATCCATCTCACTGATTTCATCCAATAAGATGGTGCCACCTTGAGCTTGTTCGAATTTACCCGGGCAGGCTTGCACTGCCCCCGTAAAAGCTCCCTTTTCATAACCAAAGAGTGTCGCTTCTAACATGTTGTCTGGGATAGCAGCACAATTAATGGCAATAAATGGTCCATCTTTACGTGGTGAAGCGTTATGAATATAACGTGACATAATCTCTTTACCAGAACCACTTGGGCCAAGAACCATCACGTTGGCGTCGGTTCTCGCCACTTTTTCCGCTAGCGCTAACAGCTTCAAGCTTTTCTCATCCGCCACCACTGCATCACCGTCATCATCGGATTTTACTGGCGCATAACGGCTGATCATATTAAGCAGTACTTCGGGCGCAAAAGGCTTCGCCATATAGTCGATGGCCCCCTCTTTCATCGCCGCCACGGCATCTTCGATATTGGCATAAGCGGTCATTAATAGCACCGGAACATTTGGCCAATGCTGTTTAATATTGCGAAGTAGCGCTAACCCGCCCATTCCGGCCATCTGTACGTCAGAGACGACGATATCGACTGGATGCGTTTTAAGTTTGATAAGTGCATCTTCAGCACTGTCAGCTTCTAACCACTCATATCCAGCTAAGGCCAGAGTATCCACTAAGGCTTCACGGAGCCCTTCATCATCTTCAACGATTAAGACTTTACTTTGCGCCATGATCATTCTCCGTTATCTGATTGAGGTGAGGGCGATTGACGTTCGATGGGAAGGCACAGAGTAAAACAGGCTCCTTCACCAGGCTGCGACAATAACTCTAATCGCCCATCATGGGCACGACAGACCATTTGGACTACCGCCAGCCCAAGCCCTGTTCCTTGTGAACGCGTCGTAAAAAAAGGCTCCATTATTTTATGATGCAGCTCTGGTGCGATACCGGGACCGTTGTCTTGAACGGATATTTTTAATTCACCGTTGACGGCACGAAAGAAAACATCAATTTGCGCCCCTTTACCAATGATCTGAATAGCATTCATCACTAAATTACTGAGCGCCGAAGCCAATGCGTTAGCATTCCCTAATAATACGGTATCGTCTTGCTCAACCTGTAAATCATAATCGATTTGATTGTTTTTTAATGCCGTTTCAATCATAGGTGAGAACTCTGCCACCAATTCAGCCACAGAAAAAGGCTGGATGACTCGGTTATCGCCGCCCTTAGCAAACAGCAACATATCGTTCACTTGCTTTTCTAGGTCGTGTAATCGATCAACCAATTTAGATTGAAATCGTTCACGGGTTGCAGTCGGTAAATTCGCCGCGGCTAAGTTAGAAGCATAGAGCATCGCGCTCGATAATGGCGTTCGAACTTGATGAGCTAACGATGCCACCATCCGCCCCAAAGACGATAAGCGCTGTAAATCACCGATCCGTGATTGTAAGAGGCGAGTTTCGGTTAAATCGGTTATTAGGATAAGTTGGCCCGTTGTTGAAGCAGAAATGGCTAAGCGAACTTTTCGGCCATTACGTAATGAGATTTCATGTCCATCATCCTCACGAGGTGCGAAAGCGACTTGAATCACGCTGTACCATTTTTCACCGACTAACGGAACTTGCAATAGCCGTTGCGCTTCAGGGTTCGCTTCACGAACGATCCCTTGAGTATCCAGTAATATCACGCCAGCAGGCATTACATCGAGCACTTGTTTATAACGCTCAACTTGATCTTCCAATGAGTCTAAGTGCGACTGTTGTTTGTGTACGGGATCATTCATCGTCGAAAATTTGCCTTAATATACAACAATAGTCTGAAATGCAAAATGCAAGCCAGACTATTATTCAATAATTTCAATGCGTTAACGACAGTCAATATATTGACCACGCCAGAAAGTCGCTTTAGCGTTGCATATTATACTTACGCATTTTCTCGACCAATGTCGTACGACGCATACCTAGCATGTCCGCAGCACGAGCAACAATGCCACTGTGAGCATCAAGCGCTTGATTAATTAGACTCACTTCAAGATCGGCGAGCAGCTCTTTTAAATTCACCCCTTCTGGCGGTAATGACTTTGCTGCGTCAAAATGACCATTAAGATCATCATGAGATTCGAACGTGAAGTTTTCTGAAAAAATATCTTCTAACACATCACGCTCTTGCTCTTCCACGGAACTAAACCGACATGGTTCAGGCTGAAACTCAGGTATATCACTATAACGATATTTGGTCGGTAAATGATTCACATCGACCAAATTATTGGGGTACAGAATCACCATACGTTCAACTAAATTCGCTAATTCACGAACGTTACCCGGCCAATCATGCTCCATCAATGAATTGATCGCCCGAGGAGTAAAGCAAATCGGCGCTCCGCCTTCAGCTTCCATACGGGTCATCAACTCTTGCAGCAATAAAGGAATATCTTCTTTACGATCCTTTAATGCTGGCATCTCAATAGGAAAAACGTTTAAACGATAGTAAAGATCTTCTCGAAATCGCTGCTCAGTGATCATGCTATCTAAATCTCGATGAGTGGCGGCAATAATCCTCACATCCGCTTTGATGGTTGTATTTCCACCGACTCGCTCAAAACAGCGTTCCTGTAACACTCGCAGTAACTTAACCTGCATATTGGTTGGCATATCACCAATTTCATCGAGAAATAAGGTTCCGCCTTCAGCGAGTTCAAAGCGTCCTTTACGTGAGGTGATCGCCCCAGTAAACGATCCCTTTTCATGACCAAACAGTTCACTCTCTAGTAATTCAGCGGGGATCGCTCCGCAGTTAATCGGTACAAAAGGGCCTTTACGACGTGAAGAGTGATAATGAATGTTGCGCGCTACCACCTCTTTACCAGTACCAGATTCACCTAAAATCAATACATTTGCTTCTGTATTCGCCACTTGCTCAATCAAATGACGCACATCTTGAATACCAAGACTCTGTCCGACTAAGCTACGAAATAAAGCGTTATTTCGCGAAGGCGTTGACAGCGCTATCCCTTTACGCCCTAAAAACTCTTTACAATGACGCAGTGCGTCACTGAGTTGTGGATAGTTAAGGGGAAACTCCAATTCACCAACAAATTGAGGGAAATATTCAACAGAAAAATGGTGTTGGTTAGCCACTAATAACGGTATATGGTTAGCTTGACTCAACGCCTGCGTAAGCTCATCAGATAGCAAAGGCGTAGTAATCGAGCCCAAAATACACCCAGACCAAGGCGCAGACCAATCGATACGGTCAGCTTGAGAAGAATCTATGACCTCACATTGCTCCCCGACAAATTCCAATATAGTACGAAAACTTTGACGAATTGCAGGATCGTCTTCAATGACAAGTAGTTGTGCTAAACCTTGCATAGGTGAGAATATTTGCCTTAATTTAGGGACGTTGTGGTTACACCATTACCAATTATTTACTCATTCTGACTAAAATTGTACGTCAAATTAAGTAAACAATAGACAACGTGTGAAATTCAGCAACAAAAAAAGCCACTCGGCTAGTTAGTGGCTTCTATTCTATTTAATTAAAAAAATAAGGCAACCAAGCATTTAGCTGATGTGATATTGGTTAAAAGTTTAAGATAAAACTTATATCCCTACATCAGTCGCGGTCAAATTATGATATTCAGTAGGGATTTGATCCCATGCAGACTTGATTTCACGCAGAATATCTATCACATCGTCTAATGGTTGAGGCTCGTTTTTATGGTTAGCGGTGGTGATTTGCGTGATCATAAATTCATACAATTGATCAAGGTTTTTTGCAATATCCCCGCCATCGTCCATCGATAAACAGCCACGCAGACTAATAATAATGTCCAGTGCTTTGCCTAAACGCTCACCTTTAACAGGGATATTACCTTGCTGCATTGCCGCTTTACCTTGGATCAAACGTTCTATGGCACCGGCCATCAGCATCTGGACGATTTTATGCGGTGAGGCCGCACTGAGCTGGCTATCCACTGATACTTTTTTGTACGCTTGTAAAGAACCACGCATAGTCTTCCTCTTTATAAAAACTTTTTGTATTGTTGAAGCGATTTATTACCGTATCGATATTGTCGCAATGATTTACCGATAGACAGGGTTTTAGACTGCATCAGTTCAACAAGATGTTGTGTCTCTTCGATCGCGCTCTGCCATTCTGGTGATTGCGCAAACTGCGGATTGTCTACGATATAACTCAGCAATACCGCTAACCGTTGTTCCCTATTATCGACCAAGCGATGAATTTCTTCAGTGTTAATGTCGTCAATAGTTAACTTTTCTTTTATTTGTTGATTAATATCAAATAACGCTTGTAGCTCAGTCTGCATATCACTAACCCAGAGCATTCATCATACCAGCAAGTTGAGACTGCATCTTACCCGTTGCATCCTGCATAGCCGAAAATTTAGCGTGAGTTCGCTTCTCTAAACCGTCCATACGACGATCCAAGGCGTCTTGATCATTGACCAAGCGACGATTTTGTTCGGTGATGCTGTTCTCGCGAGTGCGGATCGATCCCGTTGCCCCAGTCAATCCTTGAATGGCTTCTTCGACTCGTCGAGCAAAGCCTTGATTGCCACCAAAAAAATCACCCAGTTGATTAAAATTATTATTTAGCTGACGGTTGAGCATAGCATAGTTAATTTCTAAGTTCCCTTGGCGAGTGGTAGTAATACCTAATTCCGTCAGGCTTTTTAGCTGCTCAGGCCCTTGCTCAATCGGCGATGAAAAGACTGATTTCAATCGCGTATCGGCACTACGAACAATACTATCTCCAGCGAGTGGTCCAGCACGGCCCGTCCTTGGATCGACACCCGATAATTCTTTACTAATTTGGTAAAATTGATTGTAAGCCGCAACGAACTGCTCAATATCTTGACGAACACTATCTCTATCGTACTCAATGCCAATTTCTGCAGGCCGTTGATTGGCGTCATGTCGACCTTTAAGAGTAAGATTAACGCCATCGATAGCGTTTTCAATGATGTTATTTTCACTGGATAATGTCGCAATACCATCCAGCAAGACCAACGAATCTTGCCCCGCTTGAACTTGGATCATCCCTTGATATTCATCAAAAGAGTGCTGCGCCGTTTTTAATTGAGCTTGAACTTGTTCCATTTTTTCAAGCACCGCGAGCTCTTCAGGAGATAATTTTGCTCTTTCAGCCGCTTTTGCCTCCTCCGGAGTCATATTGCCGCTTTTTATCGCTTCTTGTATTGCAGCTTGCTCTTGGGCAAGTTTGGCATCAATTTTAGCTTGGGCTTCTTTGGGGGTCACATAAGAATCAAGCAACGTGCCTGACGCGGTATTACTCCAACCAGGAATATCGGCGGCCTTTGCTAAGCCATTTTCATCGAGTTCAGGTTGAGGTTCGGAATAAGAATCAAGTAAGGTGCCTGACGCGGTTTCTGTCCAACCGGGAATGCGCTCTTCAGGTCTTAAATAACGATTGGCTTCTTCTGCAGCTTTGATCCCTTCGCCAGAGATATCATCAAGATCTTGTGTTGTTGATACCGCTTGTTCAGCTTGGGCCGCGAGCTCTTTATCCACTTCACGTGCAGCCGCACCAATTTTTTCAGCGACTTGGGCCGCGACTTCTTGTTGCTCCGCTGTCAGAGGGGCAATGATTTGTTGCGCTTCAGCTCGCGCTTTCTCTAAATCTTTAACCCTTTGTTCTAAGGTTTTATACTCTAAGCGTTTTAATGGGTTACCTGACTCAGCTTGCGCTTGAATTGATATTTGCTGTTTTTCACCCGATAGATTAGAAGCAATGATCAGCCGAGGTCCTTCGACATCATTGATGATTGATGCTCGCACACCGGGATTATTTTTATGGCCATTAATCTCTCGTATCACATCTGTCAGCCGAGAATTATTGGCGACATCAACCGTGAATTGTCTCTTACCCAGAGAAATTTGCAGCTTACCCTCACCAAATCTTGTGTCACTCGGTATAACCTCTGACGCAATTTTATGGCTTTGAGCAAGCTGCAACACATCGACTGAGTATCTCCCAGCAATCGCATCGGTTGAAGCGGTTGCAGAAACAATCTGGTCATCAGAAGTGTCAACTTTGCGCACAGCAAACGCTTTCTCTTGACGAAAATTCGCCATGAGATTTCGCATGGTATCCAGTGATTCCCTGAGCCTGCCATAGGCACTAATACTGGCTTCATTATCATAGCGCTTATTATCAATGCTTTGCTGTTTTGGTACACGCTCAGCATCAACAATCGTCCTTACGACGCTATTGATATCAAAACCAGTGTTCATCCCCATTGGGCCTAAACTCATCCAATCACCTCAATCATACGATTACGCCTTAATCACCAGCAAGCCTGACTTTGGACTCTGCTCACGAGAGAGACGTCGTAATACTTCAAGCATTTCTTCTTCAGGGATCTGCCGAATAATGTCGCCCGTAGAGGCTTCATAAATCGTCACAACATCCCGTCCGGATTCTTCATCAACCCGAAACGCCAAACCTTTATTGATCGAATTAACAAACTCGTCCATTTTCTCAATAACCACTGCGCGTTGCTGCTCGTTTATCCGCTCTCTTTGTTGAGATTGTTTAATCGCGGCTTGCAACGCTTGTTCTTGGTTGCGTTTTAGTTGTTCAGACACTTGCGCATTGACTTTTTCTGTCTTGCGCACCGAACGGTAACTCTCCTGCGAAGAAGCACTTACCACGCTGTCGTTTCCTGAAGCAAGTTTAGTGCCACTTTGCGAGCCGTAAGGCTGGATGTTCGATGTGTAGGATGGTACTTCCATAACAATCTCCCTTCCACCTTATAGGTAGCTTAATCGCTAATTGCGCGTTCAGCTACCCATGCTGCCCATTGCACCGTCAGTTAACCTAACAGGCTAAGAGCTGCAGATGGTGACTGCTTCGCTTGAGCTAATACTGAGGTACTCGCTTGCTGCAAAATTTGTGCTTTAGTCATTGCCGTTGTTTCACGTGCGTAATCCGTATCTTGGATACGACTGCGCGAGGCATTGACGTTTTCATTGGTATTCTCTAAGTTATTAATCGCATGAGAGAATCGGTTTTGAAAAGCACCTAGTGAAGCTCGCTGACTATCCACCGATTTTAACGCGCCATCAAGGATAGCAATCGCTTCTTGTGAGCCGGCAACGGTAGTCACATCGATGTTTTTCACGTTAACATCTTGCCCTGTACCAAAACCGATTTCGGTAGCAAGATCGCCACCTATCGTCACATCACCGGTTACTTTTTGCGAAGAAGCATACAGTTGAAGCTTGCCATCTTCACCGACTGAAGCGTTGATATCTTCACTTTGACCATTGATGTAAGTCGCAACCTCTTCAAGATCATCACCAGATTTCGCGTTAATGGTGATTTCTCTCGCTTCACCCTGCTTATCGGTATAGTTAAGCGTGAGTTCAGTCGCGGTAGTGACTCTCCAATCCGGCGTTTGGCCTGTTTCTGCTCGATACGCTTTTCCGCCCATCTCAGCCGTATCAGAGCGCAAACTTCCCATCGTTAGCAACACCGCTTCGCCTGACTCAGCACCAATTTGGAAAGATTTACTACCAAAAGTACCGTTCAGCAGCCGGTTGCCACCAAAGGAGGTACTTTCCGCAATCCGGTTAAGTTCTTGGTTAAGGGCCGTAACTTCTTCTTGAATCGCGACACGCTCAGAGCGTGAGTTTGAACCGTTAGAAGATTGCAGGGCAAGATCTCGCATACGTTGCAAAATATTGGTACTTTCGCCCATCGCACCTTCTGCGGTTTGAGCAATAGAGATCCCATCATTTGCATTGCGTACTGCTACGTCAAGCCCTCGGCTTTGTGAAGTTAATCGGTTTGAGATTTGCAACCCTGCTGCATCATCACGAGCACTGTTAATACGATACCCCGATGATAGGCGTTCCATTGATTTTTGCACACCTTCAGCGGCACCATTCAGGTGGCGTTGTGCGGTCATCGCCGACACATTGGTGTTTACGTTAATTGCCATAGTTTGATCTCCTTAGGCGGATAGTTGGTATACCTTCAAGTCTCTCACCTCTCGTCGGTATACCTCATTTCTCTCGTATCCTTTAACGGCCTCAATTAAATATCCTTTAGGGAAATAGTCGACATTTTTCTATTTTTTTTCTTCTCATCGCTAAAAGGCGATCCAGCTCAAAAAATAACGCTCGTCTATGGCTAAAGATTACAAGAAACCGCCCCACCTAACTCAATTTCAAACATAAAAAAATCCAGCCGAAGCTGGATTCTTTGTAAAGGCAGAGATTGATTAGCCAAGTAAACTTAATGCGGCATTCGGTGCCTGCTTGGCTTGAGCTAAGATAGAACTTGAGGCTTGACCAAGGATTTGCGCTTTGGTTAACGCTGTGGTTTCCTTCGCAAAATCAGTATCTTTAATGCGGCTCTTCGATGCGTTAACGTTCTCGTTAATGTTATCCAAGTTGTTGATAGCATGGTTAAAGCGGTTTTGGAATGCACCAAGCTCGGCTCGATGACTATCGACATACTGTAACGCTGCATCAACGATAGCCACAGACTCTTGGGCTCCACCAACACTGGTGACATCAATGGTACTGACAGTAACGGCTTGACTCGCCCCCATCGCCAACTCAGTCGCTAACGTGCCACCAAAGGTCACATCGCCGTCGACTTTATGGTTACCAGTGAAAACCTGTAGTTGTCCTTTTTCATTAACTGAGGCTTGCACTAGGTCCGTTTGGCCATTGATGTAAGTGGCAAGTTCTTCAATGTCATCACCAACTTTGGCGCTGATATTAATGGTTTGCTCTACGCCGTTCACATCATTAAGTGTCATCGTTAATTCATTATTGCCATCGCTAACGGTCCAGTTCTTATCGGCTTCGGTTGCGGCCACATAACTATTGCCACCCATTTTAGCGTTATCACTACGCATGTCGTTAAGAGTCAACATGACGGCTTCACCACTGTTCGAACCAATTTGGAATGCTTTGGTTTGGAAAGTGCCGTTAAGTAAACGGTTACCACCGAAAGACGTGGTTTCAGCAATACGATTGAGCTCATCATTCAATGCGGTCACTTCTTCTTGAATCGCGACACGCTCTGATTTTGAGTTAGAACCATTCGCCGATTGCAATGATAGATCACGAATACGTTGTAGAATGTTGGTGGATTCATCCATCGCACCTTCAGCCGTTTGTGCCATTGAGATACCATCATTGGCGTTACGGACTGCGACATCTAAACCACGGCTTTGTACATTTAAACGGTTAGAGATTTGTAGACCTGCAGCATCATCTTTAGCGCTGTTGATCTTAAAACCAGAAGATAGACGCTCCATCGATGTTTGTTGCGCATTAGTCGCGCTATTTAGGTAACGTTGTGCGGTCATTGCGGCTACGTTGGTATTTACATTCACTGCCATGGTAATTTCTCCAATTGATTTTCCGATGTTTCCGGTTTTCGACGTCTCGTAAAACCAAGGTAGTTCTCTCAAAGTTATTTTCTTAGCGGCGTGTTTTGAAA
>NZ_WXWK01000066.1:0-36196 GCF_009904835.1 Vibrio sp. V33_P6A3T137
AACAATGACTTGAAAATGAAAACAATTTAATAATTGAAGTCGGTCGCATTGATCAAAAATAGAAAGTGACAAAATAGTTACAATCTATCTCACTAATTTCTTCTTCTAAATTAAGTTATTTTTGGCAATAAAAACCCTTAACCATTGATCAATGGTTAAGGGTTTTGGTTAGCATTTAAAATCGTTAGGTGAGAAGATCCAACAAATCTTGCTCAGAAAATATTTCGATTCCCAGCTCTTGAGCCTTAACTAATTTAGATCCTGCCGCCTCGCCCGCAAACAGCATATCGGTATTTTTTGATACACTACCAGTCACTTTGGCCCCTAAGCTTTGTAAAGCCGCTTTAGCTTCACTGCGTGATAATTGAACCAGAGAGCCCGTCAATACCACTGTTTTTCCAGCCAGTGGCTGTGGCTTTGCAACATCTTGAGGTTCAATATCAGGCCACGTTACGCCTAAGTCTCTTAACTCTTGTACAACACGTTGGTTCTTTTCCTGACTAAAGAAAGCATGCACATGACTCGCCACAATCATTCCTACATCTTGAACTTCAATCAACTGCTCAACAGAGGCTTGGCTAATTACTTCCAAAGTACAAAAATGTTGAGCCAGATTCATCGCTGTTGCTTCGCCAACTTCACGGATACCTAGGGCATATAAGAATCGGGCTAAGGTCGTATGCTTAGCGTTAATCAGTGCCTGAGTGATATTTTGAGCCGATTTAGGGCCCATTCTATCTAATACGGTTAACTCACCCGCTCGGAGTTTAAATAAGTCGGCTGGCGTTTCGACCATTTCTCGCTCTACGAGCTGCTCAATGACTTTATCGCCTAAACCGTCTACATTCATTGCTTTACGTGATACAAAGTGCTTTAACGCTTCTTTGCGTTGCGCTTGACACACTAAGCCGCCAGTACAGCGAGCAACCGCTTCGCCCTCGACGCGTTCCACATCAGATTGACAAACTGGACAGTGACTCGGGAAAATTATCGGTTGAGCCTCTTGAGGACGACGTTCCAACACCACGGAAACAATTTGTGGGATAACATCACCAGCACGGCGAATAATTACCGTATCGCCAACCATTACGCCTAATCGCTCGATCTCATCCGCGTTATGTAACGTCGCATTGCTGACCGTCACACCACCAACAAATATCGGTTCTAACTTAGCAACAGGCGTAATGGCTCCGGTTCTTCCTACTTGAAATTCAACCTCATTTAAACGAGTCATTTCCTCTTGAGCAGGGAACTTATAAGCAATCGCCCAGCGAGGAGCACGAGCGACAAATCCTAATTTCTCTTGCAGTGCAATATCATCAACTTTAATCACCACACCATCAATTTCGTAAGGCAAGTCAGCTCGTTTTGCCATAATCGTTTGATAGTAATCTTTAACTTGCTGAGCGTTTTCTACGCGCTGCGTCTCTGGGCTAACCGGAAGCCCCCAGCTTTTTAACTGTAAAAAACGGTCATAATGACTGGTCGATAACTCAGCACCTTCGACCACTCCGACACTATAAGCATAAAACGCTAAAGGACGCTTAGCCGTAATACGAGAATCAAGTTGACGCAAACTTCCAGCGGCCGCATTACGTGGGTTAACAAACACCTTTTGACCTTTTTTCAGTGCTTGAGCGTTCATCCGCTCAAAACCCTCTTTGGGAATAAACACTTCACCTCGAACTTCAATCCTTGAAGGCCAGCCAGTTCCAGAGAGTTTGAGAGGGATCGATTTGATGGTACGTACATTTTCAGTGATATTCTCACCTGTCGTACCATCGCCACGGGTCGCAGCTTGAGTTAATCGACCATCCACATACAATAGACTAACTGCTAACCCATCCAATTTAGGCTCACAACAAAAACGAGCATGCTGAGTGGCAGCAACTCGCTCACCGATACGACGAAAGAAGCTATCCAACTCACTATCAGCAAAGGCATTATCTAACGATAACATCGGTCGTTCATGAGTGACTGATTCGAAACTCGATAATGGTGCCCCACCAACACGTTGACTAGGCGAGTCTTCACTTACCCATTGTGGATATTGCGCTTCAATTTCTAATAACTCCCGCATCAACCGATCGTATTCAGCATCAGGAATGGTCGGGGCGTCTTCCACGTAATAACGTATCGCATGTTCATTCAGGATTTGCCGTAACTCTTGTAATCTTTGCTCTACGTGTTGCATTGGTATTCTCTCGGATCATGAAAAAAGGCTCCGGTCGGAGCCTTATGAGGTGTTAATTACTGCTGTTTAAGTTTGAACTTTTGAATTTGCTTACGATACTCAGCTAGCCGATTGGGTGTCATCAGGTTACGTGCATCATCCAAAACATTAGCGCCCATATCATCGGCAATTTGTTGAGCCGTTTTAAGCATCAACTTGAAATTCTGCTCAGCGTCACCGTAACAAGGCAAGGTCATAAAGAAAGAGATGCCTTTGGTGGTAAATTCAGCGGGATCGTCATGTTTTAATGTCCCCGGCTGTAACATATTAGCCACGCTAAATAACACTTTACCCGTTCCTGATAAATCAGCATGACGATGGTAGATATCCAGTTCACCATACAACAACCCATTTTGCTGAAAGCTGTCAAATAACTTGCTACCAACAAAAGGCTCAGCACCTGCACAGTGTACATTAAGCACAATCACCTGCATTTCAGGCTCTTCTTCAGGTGTTTCAGTTTGAGCCGGAGTAATAGATTCAGGTTGCGGTTCAACCATCGACGTTTCGATACGACTTTCTTCTGAAACAGCGTCAGCCTTTAATTTAACGCTCGGTTCTGGCGCTGCTGTATCGAGATCATGTTTAGGAACGATTTGTTGTGTTGCATCGCCACTGTCTTGCAAATCATAATCAGCAATTAGAGGGTCAATATCATGACCAGTTAAACCAAAATCAGGCTCTCGACGATCAGGGCGAGTCACTTCGTCAGTTGACGCCAACTTCGCCTCTTTTGCGGCCTTCTTATCTTGATGTTCAACATTGATACGCCCGAGCGGCTTATCGCCGAACTTCGACTTACCTTCTTTTTTACTGGTCCAAAGACCATGAAACAATAAAGCGGCTATCGCTAGCCCGCCAACAATAATGAGTACGAATCGCAATTCCTGCATCTTAAACTCTCAGTGTTTCGGTGTTGATGTTCCGAGCTCTAACGCCTATGTTGAACGTCTGCCAAGGTGGGGTGTATCAAACTATAAGGTTACTTTACCAAAAGTTACCCCTGATTTAGAACAACTTAATGTTAGAAGTTACGTCTACAGGCGCATTTTTATTATTGTAAGCTTCAGTTACACTCTAAATTCTGTTTTTTTGCGTTCATTTCGGAAGGGACCATGCCCACACGCTCTGGATTAGATTATTTTTTTGATGGTGTTCATCTGGCTTTTTCACCAGGCATCCGTCGTTTTACTTTACTTCCTTTGATGATCAACGTGCTACTGATTGGAACGGCTTTGTATTATCTTTTCACCCATCTTAACGATTGGATAACCCAGTGGCTTGACGCTCTACCTAGTTTTTTATCTTGGCTATATTATCTGCTTTGGCCATTGCTCACTATCACCATCCTCGGTACCTTTTCCTATTTTTTCAGCACGCTAGCTAATTTTATTGCTTCGCCTTTTCATGGCCTATTGGCCGAAAAAGTCGAGCAAAAAATAACCGGAAAAATCGAAAGCGATCTAAGCTTATTCTCTGTACTCAAGGATACGCCACGCATTCTTCTTCGTGAGGGACAAAAGCTTTTTTACGTTATTCCCCGAGCACTAGGATTATTTCTACTGTTACTCATCCCCGGCCTGGGGCAAACACTAGGGCCCATCGTCTGGTTTTTATTCACCGCTTGGATACTCGCCATCCAATATTGTGATTATTCCTTTGATAACCATAAAGTTGACTTTAAAGTGATGCGAAACCAGTTAAAACAAAAACCAGGTAAAACTTACGGCTTTGGCATGATAGTCGCGCTGTTAACCACGATTCCTGTCGTTAATCTTTTTATTATGCCAATTGCAGTATGCGGAGCCACCGCCATGTGGGTTGGTGAGTTTAAATATTCCCACACCAATCACTCGGCATCTGCCAGCAAGACGATGTCCGCCAAGTAGCTCAGCTATATAGGCAATGAATCACATCAGTCTATAAGCGAAGAGAATAAAGCCATCTAATAAATCGCTAATAAGTTATAACTTTTTAATCCTTTTACTTTTCTATCGAATCTCTATTCTTGACCAGTATCAACCAATTTGTAGCAACGCATCAACGATTGATCTATGCGTAATAAAGGGACAGCACAATGAGTAAAATTTACGAAGACAACTCTCTGACTATCGGTAACACTCCTCTGGTTCGCCTAAACAAAGTCAGTAACGGCCGTGTGTTAGCCAAAATAGAAGCACGTAACCCAAGCTTCAGTGTTAAATGTCGTATTGGCGCTAACATGATTTGGGAAGCAGAAAAGCAAGGCAAGCTAAAAGAAGGAATTGAGCTAGTCGAGCCAACCAGTGGCAATACTGGCGTCGCTTTGGCCTTTGTGGCTGCAGCCCGTGGTTATAAACTGACCTTAACTATGCCAGAGTCGATGAGTCTTGAGCGTCGTAAACTACTCAAAGCGCTTGGTGCTAACCTTGAATTGACTGAAGCAGCAAAAGGCATGAAAGGTGCTATTGCCAAAGCAGAAGAAATCGTCGCCAGCAACCCAAGTAAATACTTACTGCTTCAGCAATTCGATAACCCAGCCAACCCTGCTATTCACGAAAAAACCACAGGTCCTGAGATCTGGGAAGCCACCGATGGCCAAATTGATGTCTTCGTTGCTGGGGTGGGCACTGGTGGTACTCTCACTGGAACAAGCCGTTATATTAAGGGTGAAAAAGGTAAAGCGATCATTTCTGTTGCCGTAGAACCAGCAGAATCGCCAGTGATCAGCCAAGCTTTGGCAGGAGAAGAAATAAAACCTGCGCCACACAAAATTCAGGGTATTGGAGCAGGTTTTATTCCAGGCAACCTAGATTTAGAACTGATTGACCGTGTAGAAACCGTGACGTCTGATGAAGCCATCGATATGGCTCGCCGCTTAATGGAAGAAGAAGGGATTTTAGCCGGAATATCTTCAGGTGCTGCGGTTGTCGCCGCTAATCGCCTCGCTGAACTTCCTGAATTTGCTGGAAAAACCATTGTCACTGTGCTGCCAAGCTCAGGTGAACGTTACCTAAGTACAGCGCTCTTTGCCGGTATTTTTACTGAGAAAGAAAACCAACAGTAATAGGTGATTAAATCAAATTTTCGTTTAAAAAAGCCCCATACAGGGGCTTTTTTGTTGATCCTTGCCCCACCTTTGGTAATATCGGGATGTTTTATTTCTAGCTTCAAAATAAAGAAGCAGGCAAGATTAAAGTCAAGGCTGATTTTTGGTAAAACTCTACCTCAGCCATTGATTGTTTTAAACTGAAATAAGCGCTACCACGAAAATCCCGTTACTCCGCTAGCAGAAATGGGCAGTTAAGGTTAAGCTTATCTAAGTGAACAACTTACAAAAACTACATTAATTGGGGTATAACACATGTACGAGAAGCAAGTAGAAATCACTGCAGAAAACGGTCTTCATACTCGTCCAGCTGCACAGTTTGTTAAAGAAGCAAAAGCGTTCGATGCAGATATTACTGTCACTTCAAACGGTAAAAGCGCCAGTGCTAAAAGCTTATTTAAACTACAAACCCTTGGCCTAGTTAAAGGCACAGTGGTCTCTATCTCGGCTGAAGGCCCTCAAGCGAAAGAAGCCGTTGACCATCTAGTTGCCCTAATGGACCAACTTCACTAATCGACGCTCTCTATTTTAGATAAAGGTCATTTTGTTTAAACGACAAAGTGGCCTTATTTGAAATATGACCAACAATAAGCTAAATGTTATTGTTGGCACATCGTCCATATTCTCCCGTTTACAGTTGACCAATTTAAGGTAAGGCTATGATTTCAGGCATCCTAGCATCTCCAGGTATTGCTATCGGTAAAGCACTACTACTTCAAGAAGATGAAATAGTCCTAAACACAAACACCATCTCAGACGCAGATGTAGCAGCAGAAATTGAGCGTTTTTACGACGCACGCGCAAAATCATCCGCGCAGCTCACTGTCATTAAACAAAAAGCGCTTGAGACCTTTGGTGAAGAGAAAGAGGCCATCTTCGAAGGCCATATCATGCTACTGGAAGATGAAGAGCTAGAAGACGAAATTTTAGCCCTCATCAAAAATGATAAATTATCAGCAGATAACGCGATTTATACGGTGATTGAAGAGCAAGCCACTGCCCTTGAATCGCTCGATGATGAATATTTGAAAGAGCGTGCAACGGATATTCGTGATATCGGCACCCGCTTTGTAAAAAATGCATTAGGCATTAATATCGTATCACTCAGTGATATTAATCAAAAAGTTATCTTGGTTGCTTACGATCTAACGCCTTCAGAAACGGCACAAATCAACCTTGATTATGTGCTTGGCTTTGCTTGTGACATTGGTGGCCGCACCTCACATACCTCAATCATGGCACGCTCTCTAGAACTGCCTGCGATTGTTGGTACTAATGACATTACCAAACAAGTAAAAAATGGTGACATGCTGGTCATCGACGCAATTAATAACAAAATTTTTGTTAATCCAACCGAAGCTGAACTTGAGCAAGCCAAACAAGTACAGCGCGACTTCTTTGCTGAAAAAGAAGAACTTGCCAAATTAAAAGATCTTCCAGCACAAACCCTTGATGGGCATAGTGTTGAAGTGTGCGGTAACATTGGTACCGTAAAAGATTGCGATGGCATCATTCGTAACGGCGGAGAAGGTGTTGGTCTGTATCGTACCGAGTTCTTATTTATGGACCGTGACGCCCTTCCGACCGAAGAAGAGCAGTATCAAGCTTATAAACAAGTTGCCGAAGCGATGAAAGGCCAATCGGTCATTATCCGTACCATGGATATTGGTGGTGACAAAGATTTACCTTACATGGATTTACCAAAAGAAATGAACCCATTTTTGGGTTGGCGTGCAATCCGTATTAGCTTAGATCGCCGTGATATTCTGCGCGATCAGTTGCGTGGTATTTTACGTGCATCGGCACACGGCACATTGCGCATCATGTTCCCAATGATCATTTCAGTTGAAGAAATTCGTGAACTGAAAAATGCCATTGAAGAGTACAAAGCTGAGCTACGCAGCGAAGGGCTAGCATTCGACGAAAACATCGAAATTGGTGTGATGGTGGAGACACCAGCAGCAGCAGCGATCGCTCATCATTTAGCGAAAGAAGTGGCCTTCTTCTCGATTGGCACCAACGACTTGACCCAATATACCCTAGCGGTAGACCGCGGTAACGAAATGATTTCTCACTTGTATAATCCATTATCACCAGCGGTTTTAACAGTGATTAAACAAGTGATTGATGCTTCTCACGCTGCAGGAAAATGGACCGGAATGTGTGGTGAGCTTGCAGGAGATGAGCGCGCAACACTACTATTACTGGGTATGGGATTAGATGAATTCTCGATGAGTGGTATTTCTATCCCTAAAGTAAAAAAAGTGATTCGTAACACCAATTTTGCAGAAGTCAAAGCCATGGCAGAACATGCGTTGTCATTACCGACCGCCGCTGAAATTGAAGCGTGTGTAGAAAAATTCATCGCAGAGAAGTGCCAATAAGCCATCAGCCCCCTACAATAGGTGACGATCAGCAAACTCCTTGAAGGATATAAAAATAGTCGTCTATTGTTTGGGATTGGTATACTATACTGGTATAGAATAAATTTGAAACGTTAGGAGCATGACACAATGGGTCTGTTTGACAAACTTAAAAAGCTAGTCTCTGATGACAGCGCTGACGCAAGTGCAATTGAAATTATTGCACCGCTTTCTGGTGAAATTGTAAACATTGAAGATGTGCCAGATGTCGTGTTTGCCGAGAAAATCGTTGGTGATGGTATTGCGATTAAACCTACTGGTAACAAAATGGTTGCTCCAGTAAACGGGACTATCGGTAAAATCTTCGAAACGAATCACGCATTCTCTATTGAATCTGACGATGGCGTTGAGCTGTTTGTTCACTTCGGTATTGATACCGTTGAATTGAAAGGCGAAGGCTTTAAGCGTATCGCTCAGGAAGGCCAATCAGTAAAAGTGGGTGACACAATTATTGAATTCGATCTTGCTTTGCTAGAAGAAAAAGCCAAATCAACACTGACTCCGGTTGTTATCTCTAACATGGATGAGATTAAAGAACTGAGCAAGTTGTCAGGTTCTGTGACGGTTGGTGAAACTCCCGTTCTTCGTGTAACTAAATAAGCGATTTATCGCTAACTTATACTCAAGACTTGAAACGAAACGCTGCCATCATGGCAGCGTTTTTGTTTTATCGCTCGCCATCTAACTCACTTACAAACCAAGCGCGTAGCGTAATACCTGCTGCTTAATCGGTCCCGTATAATCCGCCCCTTTCAATAAAGCATTGCGCATTACTTTTAAAGGTAATTTATCGTTACTGAATGTTTTATAAAATACATCCATGCCAGTTTGCATCAATAAGTTATCAGGACGACGTTGACGCTGATACTGAGCAAAATGCGCTGCAGTGAACAATGAGGCTTCTTTTGTCACCGCTAATAATACTGAGACATCCTTAAAACCGAGATTCACCCCCTGCCCTGCAAGAGGGTTAATCGTGTGCGCGGCATCGCCGACTAAAATACACCCCTGCTTGACATAACACTGAGCATGACGACGAGTTAATGGAAAATGACCATGCTGCAACACCTCAATATCACCAAGCTCTTGTGGAAAATGGTTAAGGATCTCTTCTCTAAGTTGACTTAATGATAAATTCGCCAGTTGCTTAATTCGCTGTGGTGAGTCATACCATACCAATGAAGCCTGATGACCGGTTAACGGTAAAAACGATCGGGGTCCAGAAGGAAAAAACTGTTGCCAAGTAATGTCTTGTTGTGGTTTTTCCGTCACAACATTGATCAACATACAGTGTTGGCGATAATCCCAAGCCGTGATGCCAATTTGCGCCATTTTTCTCACTTGTGACTGAGCGCCATCCGCACCAATAATCCATTGGCTATGCAAAACCTCACCCGATTGCAAAGTGATCGTTTTGAGTTCAGTACTAAAATTAATATGATTGAGTTGATCGGGGCAAAATAGCGTCAGATTTGGATAAAGTGCAAACTGCTCCCATAACCCCAATTGAAGGATTCGATTTTCAACCATAAAACCCAGTTGCGCTAATCCTAAAGAGTCACTCGAAAAACGAGTGCGACACTCTGGGTGCTCCCAAGTTTCTAAACGACGATAAGGACAGAGACGCATTTCTGCAATTGCCGACCAAGCGCCTAAGGATTGTAATAAATCAACAGAGGTTTGCGAGATGGCCGAAATACGCACATCCATCGGTTGCTCTGGCGAAAATGGCTGCGGAGCATAGCCTTCCACTAGCGCCACTCGTCGCCCTTGTTTTGCAAAGCCTAAAGCAGCGGCGGCACCGACCATTCCACCACCGACCACAACAACATCAAAATTATTCATGCTTGACCCTTTTGGGTTACTCTCTTTCTGGGTCCATTGTACGGAGTGAGTTTTTTTTTGCGAACATATTTGTCCTAAAACCTTGTATAAAACAGGGTAAAAACCCAGTAACAGCAACGGTTATAATTTATTTCTAACCCTAGTCAGTCACAAACGAAAGCAGTACAATACGCTGCTACCGTCGTGATGGCGGATCCTTATTTGAACAAACTATTGAACGAGCGAAAGTGAGATGAGTAAGAAACTGCTAATTAAAACCTGGGGCTGTCAGATGAACGAATACGATTCATCGAAAATGGCCGATTTGCTCAACGCGGCAAATGGTTATGAGCTAACTGAAGAGCCAGAGGAAGCAGACGTACTTCTACTTAATACCTGTTCAATCCGGGAAAAAGCCCAAGAGAAGGTCTTCCATCAACTCGGGCGTTGGAAAAATCTTAAAGACAAAAAACCAGGTGTCGTGATTGGTGTGGGCGGCTGTGTAGCAACCCAAGAAGGCGATCATATTCGTGAGCGTGCCCCGTTTGTTGATGTGATTTTTGGCCCACAAACCTTGCACCGCTTGCCTGAAATGATCAAGCAATCACAATCGACTGATGCACCAGTGATGGATATCTCTTTCCCTGAAATCGAGAAATTCGATCGCTTACCTGAACCTAAAGCAGAAGGCCCTACCGCTTTTGTCTCCATCATGGAAGGCTGCTCAAAATATTGTACTTACTGCGTCGTACCTTATACGCGTGGTGAGGAAGTGAGCCGTCCAATGGATGATGTGTTATATGAAATAGCACAATTGGCCGATCAAGGCGTGCGTGAAGTCAACCTACTAGGGCAAAACGTCAATGCTTATCGTGGACCAATGCACGATGGGACCATCTGCTCATTTGCTGAACTATTACGTTTAGTAGCTTCAATCGATGGTATTGACCGTATTCGCTTTACGACCAGTCACCCGCTAGAATTTACTGATGACATCATCGCGGTATACGAAGATACGCCGGAGCTAGTGAGCTTCCTGCATCTTCCAGTACAAAGTGGCAGTGATCGCATCTTAACCATGATGAAGCGCCCACACACGGCGATCGAATATAAATCGATCATCCGTAAGCTGCGTAAAGCTCGTCCGGACATTCAAATCAGCTCTGACTTTATTGTTGGTTTCCCAGGCGAATCGGATAATGATTTCCAAGCCACAATGAAACTGATCAGAGACGTTGATTTTGATATGAGCTTTAGCTTTATTTTCTCACCTCGCCCGGGTACGCCAGCCGCCGATTATCCTTGTGATGTATCGGAAGAGACGAAAAAAGAGCGCCTATATGAACTTCAGCAACAAATTAATAGCCAAGCGATGCGCTATTCTCGTTTGATGCTTGATACTGAACAGCGTATTTTAGTCGAAGGTCCATCAAAGAAAAACTTGATGGAACTGCGCGGACGCACTGAGAATAACCGTGTCGTCAACTTTGAAGGCTCACCCGATCTGATTGGTCAATTCGTTGATGTGAAGATTGTTGATGTCTTCTCCAACTCCCTACGTGGTGAACTGATCCGTACTGAGTCGGAAATGAACCTACGCGTTGTTATTTCACCTTCACAAATGATGGCAAAAACGCGCCGAGAAGATGCCTTAGGCGTTGCTTCTTTCACGCCATAATATGGGGTAAGTCCCCTCATAATGATGTGTGAGGAAGATTGACGCTTTTGGTCACAACATTCCATGAGTAGCCGGTCAACATCGGCTACTTATTCATGATTTATTGAGAGGCCAATTTGAGCAATAAAATCGTTACTTTAGAGATCACTCTCGAACCTTCCGACAACCGCCGCTTAGCCAGCTTATGCGGTCCTTTTGATGATAATATTAAACATATTGAGCGTCGCCTCGGTGTCGAAATCAACCACCGTAGCAATTTCTTTACCATTGTCGGCAAGCCTCATACTGCCGCAGCCGCCTTAGAAATCATCAAAACGTTATATGTAGACACTGCCCCTTTGCAAGGCAATATTGCCGATATTGAGCCAGAGCGTATTCATCTTGCGATTAAAGAAGCAGGCGTACTCGAACAAAATCACGAATCTGCCATCGCTTATGGCAAAGAAGTGTTCATTAAAACCAAAAAAGGCGTGATTAAACCGCGGACACCAAACCAAGCTCAGTATTTAGTGAATATGGTCACCCATGACATTACCTTTGGGATTGGTCCAGCGGGTACGGGAAAAACCTATTTGGCGGTTGCCGCCGCAGTTGATGCCCTAGAACGACAAGAAGTGCGACGCATCCTTCTCACCCGTCCAGCGGTAGAAGCGGGGGAAAAACTGGGATTTTTACCCGGTGATTTAAGTCAAAAAGTTGATCCCTACTTACGTCCACTCTATGACGCTCTGTTTGAAATGCTCGGTTTTGAACGCGTTGAAAAACTCATTGAGCGTAATGTTATCGAAGTCGCGCCACTGGCTTACATGCGTGGACGCACGCTAAATGATGCATTCATCATCCTTGATGAAAGCCAGAACACCACCGTGGAACAGATGAAAATGTTCCTGACCCGCATCGGTTTTAACTCACGCGCAGTGATCACCGGTGACGTAACACAAATAGATTTACCCCGTGGTGCTCGCTCTGGATTACGCCATGCGATTGAAGTACTCAATGAGGTTGATGAAATTAGCTTCAACTTTTTCTTAGCTGACGATGTGGTTCGTCACCCAGTCGTTGCTCGCATCGTTAATGCTTATGAAAAATGGGAAGCTGAAGATCAAAAACAACGTAAAATCAATGAGCAACGTCGTCGTGAAGAACGTGAACACACGAATATGACGCCGGCAGCAACATCGAACATCGAGGAATCTCATTAGTGATGTCTATCGAACTAGACTTACAAATTGCCGTTGAAGATGAGCAAGGTCTCCCTAGCTTTGATGATTTTTTAACGTGGTTTAGCGCCGCAGTAACCCCTTTTCAATCTCAAGCTGAAGTCACCATTCGTATTGTTGATCAAGCGGAGAGTCATCAGCTAAATTTAAACTACCGTGGCAAAGATAAACCGACGAATGTGCTATCTTTTCCATTTGAAGCCCCAGCGGAAATTGAGCTGGATCTATTGGGTGATTTAGTCATTTGTCGACAAGTCGTTGAGCAAGAAGCACTTGAACAAGAGAAATCTTTGATGGCTCATTGGGCGCATATGGTTGTACATGGCACTCTTCATCTGCTAGGTTATGACCATATTGATGATCAAGACGCGGACGAGATGGAAGCCCTTGAGACAGAAATCATGCAAAACATGGGCTTTGATGACCCATATTTAGCGGAGAAAAACTAAGCCAATACGCCCCATTAACTCAGCGCTGTAGGTTTAACCATTGTTATTAAGGTAACAACCACTGCACCGCTTGGTTAGTCAGGAACCGATTGCGTATAAGCTTACATGTGAGCTATCACACATCTGATAGCGTTACCAATAAGAGAAATAATGAACGACGATAACTCGCCCTATTCGACCGAAGGAAAAAAAGAAAAATCTGAAGGTCCGAGTAGAAAGTCCTTCTTTGAACGCCTAGGTCAACTGTTTCAAACGGATCCTAAAGACCGTCAAGACCTGGTTGATGTGATCAGAGACTCAGAAATCAATGACCTTATCGATCACGACACACGCGACATGCTTGAAGGCGTGATGGAAATTGCGGAGATGAGAGTACGGGATATCATGATCCCCCGCTCACAGATGGTGACCGTTGAACGCACCCATGATATGGATACGCTGATTGCGATCATTACCGATGCTCAACACTCCCGCTATCCTGTTATCAGTGAAGATAAAGACCATGTCGAAGGCATACTTCTTGCGAAGGACTTACTCAAATACTTAGGCTCAAGCAGCGCCCCATTTAATATCGAAGAAGTCATTCGACCTGCCGTGGTGGTCCCTGAGAGTAAACGCGTTGATCGCCTATTAAAAGAGTTCCGTGAGGAACGTTATCATATGGCGATTGTCGTAGATGAGTTTGGCGGTGTATCCGGCCTAGTCACGATTGAAGATATTCTCGAAGAAATTGTCGGAGATATCGAGGATGAATTCGATGATGAAGAGCAACTGGATATTCGTAAATTAAGTAAACATACCTACGCCGTGAAAGCGTTAACGACCATAGAATCGTTTAACGAAACGTTTGGTACTTCGTTTAGCGATGAAGAAGTCGATACGGTTGGCGGTTTGGTGATGACGGCCTTTGGCCATTTACCTTCTCGTGGAGAGGTGATTGATATCGGCGGCTATAACTTTAAAGTCACTGCCGCTGACAGTCGAAGAGTCGTCCAACTGCAAGTCACCATCCCTGATTTACAAGCCCTTCCAGAGACTATGGAAGAGTAGCTGGTTATCGAGAACCGCCAGTCACAGTGATTATCGAATCACTACCATTGAACCTTGACGCGAATCATCAACATAACGCTGACGATTCGCGTCAAACTTAAAGGTAACGATGCTGACTCAGGCTATCTCTGCCCGAATCACTTAATGAGAGCATGACTGGATGAAAGATGTTATTTCACGCCGCTTACAGCCTATCTTGGCTGTTTTTTTTGGCGCGCTGACCACATTAGCCTTTGCCCCTTATCAAATCTGGCCTATCGCCATTCTCAGCCCTTTGGCTTTATTGCTACTTATTGAGAAGAAAACGCCCAAACAAGCGGCACTGCTCGGTTATAGCTGGGGACTTGGCCAATTTGGTGTTGGGATCAGTTGGGTATACGTCAGTATTGATACTTTCGGAGGCATGCCGAAAATTGCTGGCTTGCTGCTGATGTTGTTACTTGTTGCCTATCTCGCCCTGTATAACGGCCTATTTGCTTGGGCTCTTAATCGTTTTTTCTCAACCACTCATTGGTCACGTTTTCTCTTCGCCGTTCCCGCCCTGTGGCTGATCAGTGATTGGTTACGCGGCTGGGTAATGACCGGATTCCCCTGGCTATGGCTTGGCTATAGCCAGATCGACGGGCCGTTGGCCTCTTTCGCTCCTCTGGCGGGTGTTGAGCTATTAACATTATTACTGATGATCTCTGCTGGTTCATGCGCTTATGCTTGGCAAAACAAAGCTTGGCGCTACTTACTGCTGCCTATCAGTATTTTCATCATCGGTGTCGCACTTCGTTCGGTTCAATGGGTGATACCGCAACCAGAACGAGCCACTAGCGTAGCGATTATCCAAGGTAATGTGGAACAATCTTTAAAATGGCACCCCAACCAACGCTGGCCAACTATCATGAAATATACCGATCTGAGCCGTGAAAATTGGGATGCCGATATTATTATTTGGCCAGAGGCCGCCATCCCTGCTTTTGAAGTAGAAATTGGGTCATTTCTCAGCAATTTAGATTCCGCCGCACGAATGAACCAGAGCGCGGTCATCACCGGTATTTTAAACCATGATCAGCAAGGGCATTATTTTAATAGTATTTTAGCGTTAGGTGAGACGGAACATGCAGAGTATCGCTACGATGTGACGCAACGCTATCATAAACATCACTTGTTACCGTTTGGTGAGTTTGTACCCTTTGAAGCGTGGCTAAGACCACTGGCACCCTTGTTTAATCTACCGATGTCTTCGTTTAGTCGGGGAGATTATATTCAACCGAATATCATCGCTAAAGGATTCGCCTTCGCCCCCGCGCTGTGTTACGAAATCATCTTTAATGAACAACTTCGTGTCAATGTCACCGAACAAACCGATTTTTTGCTGACCTTATCGAATGACGCTTGGTTTGGTCACTCGATTGGCCCATTACAGCACATGGAAATTGCCCGTATGCGCGCCTTAGAACTTGGTAAGCCTCTGATTCGTTCAACAAATAACGGAGTCACCGCGATCACCGATCATTATGGCCGAATCACGCATCAAATCCCGCAATTCGAAACGGCAGTGTTAAGAGCCGAGATCATTCCGACTCGTGGACAGACGCCCTATCATCGACTAGGGAGCTGGCCACTCTATTTATGGGTTATTGCTAGCCTTACCATAGGGCTGGTCACGATTCGCCGATCTTAAATCGGCAATAACACTCGATCTATCCTCAAGCGCCATCCATATCGCGCTTGGGGTTCGACCTCTTGATTTTTGCTAAGGCTGCAAAGGCTGACGGCTAAATAATTTATGGCCGCAGCGCAGACAAGGGACAATTTCTGTTGGGTGATTGTACTCAACCTTATGATTGCAACTTTCGCAAACTAAGATCCCCAAGCCAATCATTTCCCCTGCTTGATAAACACCTTGGTGCTCAAGATCTTGAAATAGCTCCACCCACTCCACTTTAGTTTTATCCGTAATATCCAGCAGCCCTTGCCAGATAGAATTGGCAATCATTAAATAAAAAGGTCCCGTTTTACTCTGCTCATACTGTTCAGAAAAAGCTTTTAAATCAGCTTTAACATAAGCTGAAATGAGGGCTAATTCATCTTGAGTCAAGTCATTCGCCGCTGCCACAACCTTACCCGATGTGTCTAAAATATGTTCTAACTCTTCTGGGCTTTGTTTCAACGTTTCGAGCACTTCTTCTACTAACGCCTCATAACCTGCTTTCTGTTTTCGCATAAGTCACCTCGTTCAGTCGGATTGGCTATTGTTGTGCTGTGCTGCTTTAGGTATTCTATGTTGATCTATTAGTACCTGTTCGAACCGAACTCACAAATTCCAAGATAACCGGATGTCATCGATGCAAGATCAATATAACCCGCAAGATATTGAACAGAAAGTTCAACAGCACTGGGACAACAATAAAACCTTTGTTGTAAGTGAAGACCCAAATAAAGAAAAATTCTACTGTCTTTCGATGTTTCCTTATCCAAGCGGTCGACTGCACATGGGCCACGTACGTAACTACACGATTGGTGACGTCGTTTCTCGCTTCCAACGTTTACAAGGTAAAAACGTCATGCAACCGATTGGTTGGGATGCGTTTGGCTTACCGGCCGAGAATGCTGCAGTTAAAAATAAAACAGCGCCAGCACCATGGACTTACGAAAATATCCAATACATGAAAAACCAGCTCAAATTACTGGGCTTTGGTTATGACTGGAGCCGTGAATTCGCTACTTGCCGTCCTGAATACTACCGTTGGGAACAAGAGTTTTTCACCAAACTGTACGAAAAAGGGTTGGTTTATAAGAAAACCTCCTCAGTAAACTGGTGTCCTAATGACCAGACCGTACTCGCTAACGAACAAGTGGAAGATGGCTGCTGCTGGCGTTGTGATACGCCTGTTGAGCAAAAAGAGATCCCACAGTGGTTTATTAAGATCACCGCTTACGCACAAGAATTGCTTGATGATTTAGATAACCTTGACGGCTGGCCAGAAATGGTTAAAACCATGCAACGCAATTGGATTGGCCGCTCTGAAGGGGTAGAACTGAGCTTCCAAGTTAAAGATCAGGCGCAAGATCTTGAAGTCTATACCACTCGTCCAGACACGCTGATGGGGGTTACCTATGTAGGTATTGCTGCCGCGCACCCGCTCGCGGTTCAAGCCGCTGCCAATAATCCGCAACTGGCGGCCTTTATTGAAGAGTGTAAAAACACCAAAGTTGCCGAAGCCGAACTCGCGACAATGGAGAAAAAAGGCATGGCGACAGGTCTGACAGCTATCCATCCTTTAAATGGCCGAGAAGTGCCTATCTATGTCGCGAACTTCGTGCTAATGCACTACGGGACTGGCGCGGTAATGGCCGTTCCTGCACACGACCAACGCGATTATGAATTTGCCACCAAATACGGCTTAGATATTATTCCGGTGATTAAGCCTGAAGATGGCAGCGAGTTAGATATCAGCCAGCAAGCTTATACAGAAAAAGGCGTACTGTTTGATTCTGGTGAATTCGATGGCCTAACTTTCCAAGCGGCTTTTGATGCCATTTCAGCAAAACTCGAAGCGCTAGGTAAAGGTAAAAAGACCGTTAACTTCCGTCTACGTGACTGGGGCGTTTCTCGTCAGCGCTACTGGGGTGCCCCCATCCCAATGGTCACCACTGAAGATGGTCAAGTTCATCCCGTTCCTGCCGATCAATTACCAGTGATCTTGCCTGAAGATGTCACTATGGATGGTGTAACCAGTCCGATTAAAGCCGATAAAACATGGGCTGAAACGACATTTAATGGTCAACCTGCACTACGTGAAACCGATACTTTTGATACCTTTATGGAATCGTCTTGGTATTACGCACGTTACTGCTCACCACAAGCAGACGATATTTTAGACCCAGCTAAAGCCAACTACTGGCTACCGGTTGATCAATATATCGGTGGTATTGAACACGCTTGTATGCATCTGCTCTACTCACGCTTTTTCCATAAACTATTGCGTGATGCTGGTTATGTCACCTCCGACGAGCCATTCAAACAATTGCTTTGCCAAGGCATGGTGTTAGCTGACGCTTTCTATCATAGCAATGAGAAAGGCACTAAAGAGTGGATTTCTCCTACCGACGTTAAAGTGGAACGTGACGGGAAAGGTCGCATTATTTCAGCGGTTGATCATCAAGGTCGTCAAGTTGAACACTCAGGCATGATCAAAATGTCTAAGTCAAAAAATAACGGTATTGACCCACAAGAGATGGTTGATAAATACGGTGCGGATACAGTACGTTTATTTATGATGTTCGCTTCGCCTGCCGATATGACATTGGAGTGGCAAGAGTCTGGTGTTGAAGGAGCGAACCGCTTCCTAAGACGGGTATGGAAGCTCGTCGCTGAACATACCGCTAAAGGCGCTGCGGTTGCAGTACAAAGCGATACCTTAAATGCCGACCAAAAAGCGCTGCGTCGCGATGTGCATAAAACCATTGCTAAAGTGACTGATGATATTGCTCGTCGTCAAACCTTTAACACGGCGATTGCTGCGATCATGGAGCTGATGAATAAACTCACTAAAGCGCCACAAGAGTCTGAACAAGACCGAGCTATTTTGGATGAAGCGGCAAAAGCCATCACCTTAATGCTTTACCCTATCGCGCCACACATCTGTTTTGAAATGTGGCAAGCACTCGGCGAAGCCGATATTGACCAAGCGACGTGGCCGACTTACGACGAAACCGCATTAGTTGAAGATCAGAAACTGGTTGTCTTGCAAGTGAATGGTAAATTACGTGGTAAATTGACTGTTGCCGCTGACGCAACGAAAGAGCAGGTTGAAGCGCTTGGCCTACAAGATGAAAACGTACAGAAATTTACTGATGGTTTAACCATTCGTAAAGTCATTTATGTACCGGGCAAACTGCTCAACATCGTGGCGAACTAATCGCTAAGCTGACTGTCTGTATAGCCAAGCAACGTTAAGTTATCAGCTCATGGTCTGTGGTGGTCATCGATATAAAAACCGATCGAATGGCCACCTTATTAGACCGAGCCACAACTTTTAGTTATCAGCACATAAACAGGGCTTACGCCCTGTTTACTTATCTCAGTTTATCGAATGCGGTAAGCTAAGATAAGTAAACTCACTGACGAGAACGAATACCCCATGCGTTTTATATTGCCTGTAACAACTCGACCTTTGTTGATTATTTTGTTGATCGCTTCAACTTTTATCGCTGGCTGCGGCTTCCATTTACGTGGAGACTATGACATTCCAGAAGAGTTAAGCATGATGTCTCTGACCAGTAACGATCAATACAGCACCTTAACACGGCTGGTCAAAGGTCAACTGCGCATGAACGAGATCCAACTCGTTGAACCTGCAAGTAATATAGCTAATTTACATCTCAATGGTGAAAGTTTGAGTGAGCGAACCTTATCGCTGTATCAAAATACTCGCGCCGCCGAAAAAGAGCTGACCTTTAATACCTCTTATCGCGTCACTATACCAGAGGTTGGTACAAGAACGTTTTCCACCAGCGTGACTCGCAGTTACTTAGATAACCCACTGACTGCGTTAGCAAAATCTGCTGAACGAGAAATGATTGTCGATGAAATGCGTAAACTCGCGGCCAGCCAAATTATTCGCCAAATGGCACGCCTAAAGGCCAGCATTCCTAATGGGAGTTTTGAAGAGACTGACTCTAACGTCCAGACTCAATCTGAGCTTGATAACTCAAATACCATTAATATGTTATAGGGTTAACCATGCGATTGTACGCCGACAAACTCAGCGAAACCCTCAACCGCTCGCTCTCTGCTGTCTATTTAATCTTGGGTAATGAACCCTTATTGATTCAAGAATCACGTTTAGCGATTGAACGCAAAGCGCGAGAGCAAGGATTTACTGAAAAATACCGCTTTAATGCCGATGCGTCCCTCAATTGGAACGAGGTGTATGATTGTTGCCAATCCATGAGCCTCTTTTCTCAACGCCAGATCGTAGAAATAGAAGTCGCAGAGAATGGCTTTAACGCAGCATTAGGTAAAGAGCTCGCCAGCTTAACAGCAACGCTGAGTCCTGATGTTTTACTGGTGATCATCGGTGGAAAACTGGCTAAAGCGCAAGAAAATACCGCATGGTTTAAAACATTAAGTGCACAGGCTTGCTGGGTTAACTGCTTAACGCCTGAACTTTCTCGTTTACCTCAGTTCGTGGCGGCTCGCTGCCGAGCTCTAGGTTTAAAGCCAGATAACGAAGCGATTCAAATGCTCGCTCAATGGCACGAAGGTAATCTACTGGCTTTGGTACAAAGCCTAGAAAAATTAGTGCTCCTTTATCCTGATGGGCAATTAACATTATTACGTTTAGAAGAGTCGCTCAGTCGCCACAACCAGTTTACCGCTTTTCACTGGATCGATGCCTTACTCGAAGGTAAGGCCAACCGAGCGCAACGTATTTTGCGCCAACTGGCTGCCGAGGACACTGAAGTCATTATCTTAATCCGCACCGTACAAAAAGAACTGTTTCAATTGTTGCAGATGCGACAGGCTATAGAGACACAAGCGATAGGTAACGTTTTTAATCAATACCGGATTTGGCAAACCAAACGGCCACTTTACTCTACCGCTCTACAGCGATTATCCGTGCCGCAACTTCGTCATCTACTGCAACTACTTGCTCAGTGTGAATTATTGGCTAAGACTCAATATAGCCAACCCATTTGGCCACTGATGCAGCAACTGAGCTTGCAATGCTGCCTACCGCAAGCAAACGTCGCTTTACCGACTTAAAAGCGTGTTATACTACGGCGCTTTTTTAGCAGCAGAATAACCTTTGATGACCATCATCAACGAACCATACTATGAGGATTCACCATTGCAGCAACAACAACTTACCCATTTCCTTGCTGATAAAGCCGATGACATGAAAGCCGTTAATATCGTTACCCTTGATGTCCAAGGTAAATCAAGTGTGACCGACTACATGGTGATTTGTACTGGCACCTCAAAACGCCATGTGGCCTCGATTGCCGATCACATTGCCAACGAGGTAAAGAAAATTGGCTTAGAGCCTCTCGGTATGGATGGCGAGAAAGAAGGTGAATGGGTCGTATTAGATATGGGGTCGACGATGCTTCATGTCATGCAAGAAGAGCATCGCGCTTTATATCAATTAGAAAAACTCTGGGGTTAAGTGTGAAGATTCAACTGATCGCCGTCGGCACCAAAATGCCGAAATGGGTTGAAGAGGGCTTTCAAGAGTACCGTCGACGCTTTCCTCATGATTTACCATTGGAATTAGTCGAAATAGCGGCGGGTAAACGTGGAAAAAATGCTGACATTGCACGTATTTTACAAAAAGAAGGCGAAGCCATGCTCGCCGCCGTACCCAAGGGAAATCGAATTGTTACGCTCGATATCCCCGGAAAACCTTGGAATACTGAGCAGTTGGCAGAGCAATTAGAAAGTTGGAAACTCGATGCACGAGATGTGTCCATTCTCATTGGTGGACCAGAGGGGCTGGCACCAAGCTGCAAGGCGGCCGCTGAGCAAAGCTGGTCATTATCACCCTTAACTCTGCCCCATCCACTGGTGCGTGTGGTTATGGCTGAAAGTCTCTATCGAGCATGGAGTATCACGGCCAATCATCCTTACCATCGAGAGTAATGAGCGATGCTGCGTAAGCGAAGTCCAATCAGAGATTACCAAGCGGAAGCCCGACTGTTTCGTCGTCGAGCTATCGTCGCTTTCATGGGAATTGTCGTGGCAATGGGTGTGCTGATCACCAACCTCTATCATATTCAGGTGAAACAGTACCAAGATTACAAAACCCGCTCCAACGATAATCGCATTAAAATTGTCCCGATTGCCCCCAACCGTGGGTTAATTTACGATCGCAATGGTCATTTACTGGCGGAAAATCGTCCTGTGTTTAACTTGGAAATTATTCCTGAACAAGTAAACAATATGGACGATACCATCGCTCGTCTGCAGCAAATTTTAACCATTCCAGAAGAACGAATTGCGGCGTTCGAAAGAGATCGCCGCCAAACTCGACGCTTTAATGCCATTCCTCTACTCACACAACTCAGTCATGAAGATGTGGCGAAGTTTTCCGTGCATCAGCATAATTTCCCAGGGGTATCGGTGAGCGCGAATTTAAAGCGTTTTTATCCTTATGAAGAAGTCTTAACTCATGTAATTGGCTACGTATCACGAATTAACGATCGCGATGTAGAACGACTACAACGTGAAGGTAAAGCCGCTAACTATCAAGCAACACGCGATATTGGTAAGTTAGGTATTGAGCGTTACTACGAAGATCTGTTACACGGCACCGCTGGCTATCAAGAAGTTGAAGTTAATAGCCGTGGACGCATTATTCGGACCTTAAAATACGTGCCGCCGTCTCCCGGTAAAGATATTGTTCTTAACTTGGATATTGACTTACAGCTTTATATCCATCAATTACTGGACGGTCGCCGCGGCTCGGCGATTGTCTTAGATCCAGAAGATAACGGCATACTAGCGATGGTCTCAAGCCCAAGTTATGACCCGAACCCTTTTGTGCATGGCATTTCATCAACCGAATACAATAAGTTACTGAATGACATTAACCGTCCTTTAGTTAACCGAGCGACCTTGGGGATTTATCCACCAGCTTCAACCGTAAAGCCGTTTATTGCTCCAGCAGCATTACACGATGGCATCATTACGCCAAGAACGACACGTAACGATCATGGTTCTTGGCAAATCCCCAACTCCGACACGCGCCCTTTTCGAGACTGGCTGCGCTGGGGGCATGGCAGGGTTGATATCTTAAAAGCGATTGAAGAATCGGTAGATACCTTTTTCTACCAAATTGCGTACGACATGGGAATTGATAACCTATCGACTTGGATGATGCGTTTTGGGTTTGGAGATTTAACTGGCATCGATATTTTCGAAGAAAGTCGAGCCAATATGCCCACTCGTGAATGGAAAATAGCTCGTCATCGTACCCCTTGGTACAAAGGTGACACTATCCCGGTTGGAATTGGTCAAGGTTATTGGACCGCAACACCAATGCAATTGGCGAAAGCGACTTCGGTGGTTGCGAATAAAGGGAAAGTGATTGCCCCGCATTTACTGCGCTCTACGATTAAAAACGGTCAGCCTTTCTCGACTCAAAAAGAGACTGAGTACGTAATCTTCCCTCCTCTTGATGAAATTGATGACAAGTACTGGGATATTGCGATACAAGGGATGTATCTGGTTAACCACGGTAGTCGAGGCACCGCTCGACGTGCCTTTCAAGGCTTAAAATACAAAAGTGCCGGTAAATCAGGAACCGCGCAGGTCTTTGGCCTAGCGGAAGGTCAAGAGTATGACGCCGACGAACTGGCTGAACATTTACGCAATCATGCACTCTACGTTGGTTTTGCGCCCATCGATCATCCGAAACTGATCGTCAGCTTAGTGCTCGAAAACGCAGGTGGTGGTTCCGGTGTTGCAGCTCCCGTCGTGAGACGTATTTTTGATCATGTGATCTTGGGGCCACAAGAGGATAAACCATAATGAAGATGGATCCCGCTACCGGACAAAACCGGGCTTTTTTTGAACGTTTGCATATTGATCTGCCCTTATTACTTGCTCTATTAGTGGTCATGGGATTTGGCTTGGTGGTGATGTACAGTGCTGGTGGACAAAGTTTAGCGATGATGGAGCGCCAAGCCATGCGTATGGTTATGGCGCTGTTAGTGATGGTTGGCCTAGCACAGCTCTCACCGAGAAGCTATGAACGTTTAGCGCCGCTGCTGTTTTTTTGTGGTGTGATATTGTTGCTGGGGGTACTCTTTTTTGGAGAATCCTCCAAAGGAGCACAACGTTGGCTCAATCTCGGTTTCATCCGTTTTCAGCCATCAGAACTGCTGAAACTGGCTGTACCACTAATGGTGGCACGATATATTGGTCAACGGCCAATCCCCGCTGATGTAATGACCTTAACCGTCGCATTAATGATGGTCTTTTTCCCTGCAATATTGATCGCCAAACAGCCTGACTTAGGGACCTCCATTTTGATTGCAGCTTCCGGTATTTTTGTTATTTTCTTAGCCGGTATTAGCTGGAAAATCATCTCGGCAGCCGTGATCGCCGTTAGTGCATTTGTCCCTGTCATGTGGTTTTTCTTTATGCGCGAATATCAAAAAACTCGCGTACGTACCCTGTTTGATCCAGAATCCGATCCACTGGGAGCTGGGTATCACATTATTCAAAGTAAAATCGCGATTGGTTCGGGAGGCTTATCAGGTAAAGGTTGGTTACATGGCACCCAGTCTAACTTAGAGTTTTTACCCGAAAGGCATACTGACTTTATCTTCGCCGTCATTGCTGAGGAATGGGGGTTGATTGGCGTACTTGTTCTGCTCGCAGCCTATTTATTTATTATTGGTCGAGGACTGTACCTTGCTGGTAGTGCTCAAACCGCTTTTGGTCGGATGATGGCGGGAAGTATTGTTTTAAGTTTCTTTGTCTATGTCTTTGTTAATATCGGCATGGTGAGTGGCATTTTACCCGTTGTTGGCGTCCCGCTGCCCCTGATCAGCTATGGCGGTACATCGATGGTGACACTCATGGCCGGATTTGGCATTTTGATGTCGATTCACACCCATCGTAAAGCGTTTTCTAAGGCGAATTGAACCGTATGAAATCATCTCACTATCCATTGCTCTTAAGCTTACTTTGTAGCGCTTTACTCATCGGTTGCAGCAGTAAACCAACCGGGCGTTACGCTTTATTTAATGATATAGCGCCTAATACGCCGATTTCTGTCGCACATATTGAAGATGCCTATCCTCAATACGAACCCTACAGCTTAGGAGGAAATCGCGATTACACACTGCGCGGTGAGAGCTACCAGATCATTCGTAACCCCAAGGGGTTCACTGAGCGTGGCCAAGCGTCGTGGTATGGGAAAAAATTTCATGGCCATCTAACGTCTAATGGCGAAATTTATGACATGTATTCAATGACGGCTGCACATAAAACGCTGCCCCTGCCAAGCTATGTCAAAGTCACCAATTTGGATAATGGCCGAGAAGCCATTGTTAGAGTCAATGATCGTGGTCCATTTCATGAAGGGCGGATTATTGATTTAAGTTACGCTGCCGCGTATAAGTTAGGCGTCATTCAAACGGGGACAGCCAATGTTGACATTGCGGTCATTACCGTAGAAAGAAACAGCAATCGTCCTCTTAAAACACCGTTTGCCCAGTATGTTATTCAAGTTGCTGCCTCCCAGCATCAACAGCGAGTAGAGCAGTTATCCGCCGAGATGAGTGACCAACTGACGGTCCCAAGTTTTGTCGAGAGTAACAATCAACAGCATCGGTTATTTCTAGGGCCGTTTACTGACTATGCCCTGACGCAAGAAATACTTGAGCGTGTAAAATCGCTCGGTTACGACACCGCTTTTGTGAGAAAACACCACGCAAAACCGTAACGTCGATGCAAAGCAGATCGGTCTTCTCCTTTATCCGCTCAACGATACATGGAGGAATGAGCGGTCTGATTTGCAAGGTCGTTTCTGTTAAGCTATTCGATAACTAACCAATAGTTTTAATATTATTATGAAAAAAATCTCTCTATTTTCTGTTTTAGCGACATCTTTTGCGCTATCTGCTACGTTTTCAGCATCCTCTTTTGCTGCACCGACTGTCATTCCAGATGCCCCACAAATTGCCGCCAAAGGCTATGTGCTGATGGACTACCATTCAGGGAAAATCCTCGCTGAGAAAGAGATGAACACAAAGCTCTCTCCAGCCAGTCTAACCAAGATGATGACCAGCTATGTTATCGGCCAAGAGCTTAACCGTGGCAATATTTCTCTCGATGACGATGTGGTGATCAGCGAAAATGCGTGGGCGAAAAACTACCCCGATTCATCAAAAATGTTCATCGAGGTAGGCACTTCGGTTAAAGTCCGAGATCTGAATAAAGGGATTATTATTCAATCAGGTAACGATGCCTGTGTTGCGATGGCAGAACATGTCGCAGGTTCAGAAGATGCTTTTGTCGATCTCATGAATGCTTGGGCCAGTTCACTGAACATGACCAACACACATTTTGCCAATGTGCATGGACTCGATCACCCTGAACTCTACTCTACGCCTTATGATATGGCCTTATTAGGTCAAGCATTAATCCGAGACGTGCCAGATGAATACGCTCTCTACGCCGAGCAAAAATTCACCTACAACGGCATAACCCAATACAATCGTAACGGACTACTTTGGGATAAAAGTATGAACGTCGACGGCATTAAAACTGGCCATACGACTAATGCTGGTTACAGTTTGGTCAGCTCAGCGACCGAAGGCAACATGCGCTTGATTGCCGTCGTGATGGGGACTAAAGATATTAATTCTCGTAAAACGGAAAGTAAAAAGCTGCTCAGTTACGGTTTCCGCTTTTTTGAAACAGTCGCTCCGCACAAAGCAGGCGAAACCTTTGTTAACGAAACGATTTGGATGGGCGACAAACCAACCGTTGCACTGGGTGTAAAACAAGATACTTACGTTACGCTGCCACGCGGTCAAACCAAAGATCTGACGGCTAGCTTTGTCTTAGAAAAAGAGCTCAAAGCACCAATCAATAAAGGGGATGTCGTGGGTACCCTCTATTACCAAGTACAAGGTAATGAAATTGCTCAATATCCTCTGATGGCGTTAGAAGATGTCAAAGAAGGTGGTCTATTAAGTCGTCTATGGGATTACTTAGTACTACTCTTTAAAAGCTTGTTCTAATTCCGAGTGTTAAAGGGGTGGTAGCCTCCCCCCTTTAACACTTGCTGCAATGTGGGTACGTTTGCTAGCTCAGCGAAACTCATCGCCGCGTTAGCCTATCGCCAACTTGAGATATCTTTAAATTGACGGTACTATCCGCCACCGCTTAAGCAAATCTTGGAGCTTTCACTATGATGACCATTAACTCTGATGCCAAATTAAAAGATCTTTTAGAGTTTCCTTGTTCTTTTACTTACAAAGTTATGGGCCATGCGAAACCTGAGTTACCAGAACTTGTGTTAGAAGTGATCCAGCGCCATGCTCCTGGTGACTATAGTCCGCGAGTTAAGCCAAGTGGCAAAGGCAACTACCATTCGGTTTCGGTGACCATTACGGCGACGTCGATTGAGCAAGTAGAAACACTGTATAAAGAGCTAGGCGATATCGAGATCGTCCGTATGGTTCTATAACACTGAGTTGCAGCGAAACATCAAAAAAATTTTAATTGTTATACATTATTTTTAAAGCAGCATTATGCTGCTTTTTTTTATTTTTCATCACCTTAAATTACTCATAAAAAAAATGAGGTTAAAAAAATCCCCGAGATGAGTAGTTCAAAGCGTCTAAGATGTTTATAATCAAAAAACTTTATATATCACTGGTGGGCAACGACAATGGATAATCCGCTTGTTATCAGGCGACTGGGTCGACAAGATTATTTGCCTGTTTGGCAAGCCATGCATCAGTTTACCGATCAACGTGATGAACAAACGGCCGATGAAATATGGCTTGTTGAACACCATCCCGTTTTTACCCAAGGTCAAGCAGGTAAAGCTGAGCATCTTCTCAATCCAGGAAATATCCCGGTCGTACAGAGTGATCGTGGTGGTCAAGTCACTTATCATGGCCCAGGTCAATTAGTGGCCTATGTGTTGATTAATTTAAGACGCAAGAAGCTCGGCGTTAGAGAATTGGTCACTGGTATTGAACAACTCGTGATCGACACTTTAAAAACCTATCATATTAATTCTGCCGCTCGCCCAGATGCTCCAGGTGTCTATGTCGATGGAAAGAAAATATGCTCACTAGGTTTACGTATTCGTAAAGGCTGTTCATTTCACGGTCTTGCCCTTAACGTCAATATGGATCTTTCTCCTTTTCTGCGCATTAACCCTTGTGGTTATCAAGGCATGGAAATGGTGCAAGTCTGCGACTTAGGTGGGCCAGATAACTTAGCAGAAATTGAACAGCAAATGATCCAAGAGCTTGTCCGTTTATTCGGTTATCAACAAGTCGAATTCAGCACAGAAGCACCTTTTATAGGTAAAATAGCATGAGCAAACCAATTCAAATGGAAAAAGGCGTTAAATACCGTGACGCCGATAAAATGGCACTGATTCCGGTGAAAAACATGCCGGTTGAGCAAAAAGAAGTGCTACGTAAGCCATCGTGGATGAAAATAAAACTCCCTGCCGATAGCCAGCGTATACAAGAAATTAAAGCCGCGATGCGTAAAAATAATCTTCACTCTGTCTGTGAAGAAGCGTCTTGCCCTAACTTGGCGGAGTGCTTTAATCATGGCACCGCTACGTTTATGATCCTTGGTGCTATCTGTACTCGACGTTGTCCATTTTGTGACGTAGCCCATGGACGCCCGAATGCCGTTGATGCCGCTGAGCCGAAAAAACTCGCTGAAACCATTCGTGATATGAAGCTCAAGTATGTCGTGATCACTTCCGTCGACCGTGATGACTTACGCGATGGTGGCGCTGAACATTTTGCAGACTGCAACCGCGAAATTCGCGCGCTCAATCCGGGGATCCGTATCGAAACCTTAGTCCCTGATTTTCGTGGTCGCATGGACATTGCGCTAGAAAAACTCAAAGACAATCCGCCAGATGTGCTTAACCATAACCTAGAAACGGCTCCACGCCTGTACCGTAAAGCGCGCCCTGGGGCAAACTATAAATGGTCTTTAGAATTGCTGCGTAAGTTTAAAGAGCAGCATCCTGATGTACCAACAAAATCAGGGATCATGATGGGCTTAGGTGAAACTAAAGAAGAGATCATCCAAGTCTTAAAAGATTTACGAGAGCATGGCGTGACGATGCTAACATTAGGTCAGTATTTGGCACCAAGTCGTCACCATCTACCAGTTGAGCGCTACGTGCCACCTGAAGAATTTGATGAACTAAAAGAGATCGCTCTTGAGCTTGGCTTTACCCATGCTGCGTGTGGACCTTTTGTTCGCTCATCTTATCATGCGGATTTGCAAGCGAAGGGATTAGAAGTCAAATAACCCTATCGAATCTATACGGTTATCAGCCTACAACAACTAGGCTCAACGCGATGAGTTAATGACTAGCGTGAGCCTATCAATCAATATCGCTGATTGATGGTTATCACGTTACAAAAATGGCCCGCTTAGCGGGCCATTTTATCTACTATGACAAAGTATTAAGCGTAAACCGGTAAGCGTTGACAAATCGCTAACACTTTCTGTTTAGTCGCTTCGATAACTGCTTGATCGTTGGCGTTATCTAATACGTCACACATCCAGTTTGCCAAATCTTGTGCATCTTGCTCAGTAAATCCACGACGTGTGATCGCTGGCGTTCCAATACGGATACCCGAGGTTACAAATGGGCTACGCGGATCGTTGGGTACCGAGTTCTTGTTCACGGTGATATTCGCAGCCCCCAGTGCGGCATCGGCTTCTTTACCAGTAATGCCTTTATCGATCAGATCAACTAAGAATAGGTGATTCTCGGTGCTGTTAGAAACAATCTTGTAACCGCGCTCTTGGAATTGAGCCACCATCGCTTTGGCATTTTTTACCACGCGAGCTTGGTACTCTTTAAACTCAGGCTCCATTGCTTCTTTAAATGCTACCGCTTTAGCCGCAATAACATGCATTAATGGACCACCCTGCCCACCCGGGAAAACCGCCGAGTTAAGCTTTTTATACATCTCTTCACCCGCATTGGACAAAATCAAACCACCACGAGGGCCGGCTAACGTTTTATGGGTCGTCGTGGTCACTACATGCGCATAAGGGAGCGGCGTTGGATAAACTCCAGCAGCAATCAAACCAGCGACGTGTGCCATATCGACAAAAAAGTAAGCGTCAACTTTATCGGCAATTTCGCGCATCCGTTTCCAATCAACGATTTGCGAATAAGCCGAGAAACCACCAATGATCATTTTTGGCTTGTGCTCAAGAGCCAGTGCTTCCATCTCTTCGTAATTGATCTTACCGCTTTCATCAATACCGTATGGGATAATATTGTAGTGCTTACCAGAAAAGTTAACTGGAGAGCCATGAGTTAAATGACCACCATGAGCCAGACTCATGCCTAATACAGTATCACCTGGGTTAAGCAACGCCATATAAACGGCACTGTTAGCCTGAGAACCAGAGTGTGGCTGAACGTTAGCGTACTCACAACCAAATAGCTGACAAGCGCGATCAATCGCTAATGCTTCAGCTTTATCAACGTATTCACAACCGCCGTAATAACGTTTGCCTGGGTAACCTTCAGCGTATTTGTTGGTGAGCTGAGAGCCTTGTGCTTCCATAACCCGTGGGCTAGTGTAGTTTTCTGAAGCGATAAGCTCGATGTGTTCTTCTTGACGAAGCGTTTCTTCTTGGATTGCTGCGAATAACTCCGCATCGTAATCAGCGATATTCATATCACGCTTAAGCATCTGTATCTCCTGACTCAGATTTATCTGAAATTAGCTATCCCCAAACGACTTAGTATCTTTTGGGCATAAAAACCACACAATGACCCAACGCAAACGTTTTCGTCACCCTAACGGCGCGCATTCTACCTAATTTAACGTGTCTCATAAAGTGTAAATTACATAAAATATCATGCAGTTTTTTCATCATGACTAACGATAATAGTCCGCTTAACGTGAACCTATCGCTTAAGTGTCAATGTTACGCTTTACAGCCTGTAAAACGCCAATGACATAGATCTACCTTAATTTCACCTAGTATGCTACCGGAAATCGCGACTTTTCATTACTATAGCGCGCAACTATTCCCTCTAATCCGATTGATCTTTTGAGCTGTAGCAATGGATAAACACACCCACAAAGAAGATATAATCGCCATGCTGACTGGAACGTTCTTAGTCGCGCAAGGCGTCTTTTTTCTCCAAGCTGGAGAACTACTGACTGGCGGAACCGCTGGATTAGCACTGCTGATGACCCACTTTTTGCCTTGGTCATTTGGCTGGCTGTATTTTATAGCTAATAGTCCATTTTATTTATTAGCTTGGCGTCGTTTCGGTGGTCGATTTGCTATCAATAGCGCCTTATGCGGGGCATTAGTCTCAGTTTTTACTGATCATTTGGCCATGTTCATTACCCTTAGTGAGATAAATCCATTTTACTGTGCGCTGGCGGGCGGACTATTAATGGGCCTCGGCATGCTGATTCTTTTTCGTCATCGCGCGAGTTTAGGCGGTTTTAATGTCCTCTGTTTATCGATACAAGATAGGCATGCAATACCTGCGGGTCATGTACAGATGGCGATCGACGGATTAATACTGAGTGCTTCTTTGTTCTTTATTAGCCCGAGTACCATGTTGTTATCCATTTTTGGGGCGATTATCTTGAATCTAGTACTGAGTATGAATCACAAACCCACTCGCTATAACGTTACTTATCAACCTTAAATCTAAGTGCTAGTCATGAAAAACGCCTTAAGCCGACATCGGTTTAAGGCGTTTTTCTTTATACGCTAATCAAAACAGCGCTCATTATTGATTAATGGGTTGCACGTGATTTCACATCATGACTGATCGCTTTATCCAGTTCAGCAGCCACGTGGCCCGGTGAACGCGTCGTTTGTGAAATCAGTCGATACATCGCTGGAATAACAAATAATGTCACCAATGACGCAAACGCCATCCCAAAGAAAATCACGGTCCCGACCGAAACTCGACTTTCATAGCCCGCTCCTGTCGATAAAATCAGTGGTATCGCTCCAGCCAGTGTGGTGAACGCCGTCATCAGAATCGGCCGTAGACGTCGCGCAGCAGCATCAATGATGGCTTTCTCGAATTCATAGCCTCGATCGCGCAGCTGGTTGGCAAATTCAACAATCAGAATACCATTTTTCGTCACCATACCGATCAGCATGATCATCCCAATTTGGCTATAAATGTTCATCCCCTGCCCCATGACAAATAGCCCGACAAATCCACCGAACACGCCCATAGGCACAGTGAACATCACCACTAACGGATTGATAAAGCTTTCAAATTGCGCCGCCAAGACCAAATAGGCGACTAGCAAAGCTAATGCAAAGACAATCGCAACACTGGATTGATTTTCTCGAAAATCTTTCGATTCCCCCGAGTAACTGACGGTGATATCACTCGGTAATATCTCTTGAGCTGTCTTATCCAAAAAGTCGAGCGCTTGGCCTAAGGTATACCCCTCGGCAAGGTTAGCCGTCATAGTGATCGCTTTTTGCTTATTGTAACGCGCTAAACGAATCGATGATGCGACCTCTTCAATATGGGTCAAAGTGTCTAAGGTCACTAACTCCCCTGATGCTGTTCGCAAGTAGATCTGACTCAAATCTGAAGCGTTATTGAAGCGATTTTCGTCACCACGTAAATACACATCGTATTCTTCTCCTCGCTCGACAAAGGTTGTGACCTTTTGTCCACCAAGCATCACTTCTAGGGTATTAGAAATCTCTTGTACACTGATACCGAGTTCAGCGGCACGCTGACGATCAACCGACACAACCAGTTCTGGTGTTTTCTCTGAATAGTTACTGTCAACACCAGTCATCATCTGTGATTCTGTTGCACGCTGTTTAAGCACCTCAGTCCATTGTTGTAGCTCTTCATAATCGGATCCACCAAGAACAAACTGCACTGGTTCACTAGAGCCGCCTCTAAAACCTGGCATGAATGGGAACACGCGCACATCAGGAATACCCGCCAGCGCTTGTCGTATATGATTCAAAGCCTGTTGAGCGGTGATATCGCGCTCATTCCAATCATCGAGGATCATGATCACAAAGCCGGTTTGATCGCCAGCGTTACCACCAAACGCTGGCGATTGGATACTAAAGGACTTTAAAAAGCCTTGGCCTAGTAATGGCATTAACCGTGATTCGACCAAATCCATATTAGCTGCCATGCGGTTATAACTGGTCGCATCAGCACCACGTACAAACGCAAAAATCACGCCGCGATCTTCAGAAGGGGTTAACTGAGCGGGAACCTGTTGATTAAGCGCATAGCTGCCCCCAACACAGGCGATGATCACTAACGGCGCGGCCCACTTTGCACGCAAAGCGAGTTGTAAAGCACGACGATAGTTGGCTTCTAATCGAGCAAACAGTTTATCGACCATGCGATTAAAACGGTTCGGTTTGACATTGGCGCGTAAAATTTTGCTGCTTAGAACCGGGGTCAAGGTTAACGCGATTAAAGAAGAGAAAATCACGGACATCGCTAACAGAACCGAAAACTCAGTGAAGAGTAACCCTACCATGCCATCCATAAACGAGATCGGTAAAAAAACCATCACTAAGACCAGTGTGGTAGCAATCACCGCAAACCCCACTTCCTGCGCCCCTTTATAAGCCGCCAGCAAGGGTTTCTCTCCTTGTTCAATATGATGATAGATATTTTCCATCACCACAATCGCGTCATCCACCACCAATCCGATAGCTAAAATTAACGCCATTAACGTGATCAAGTTAATCGAAAAACCAAAATAATAGGCAGCAATCAACGACGATATTAATGAAACCGGCACGGTAACCGCAGGAATTAAGGTCGCACGCGCTTGACCAATAAAAATATACAGCACCAGTACCACCAGCCCACCGGTAATAAAGAGCGTGCTATAGACCTCTTCAATCGAACGCTCAATAAACACCGTTGAGTCGTAATCAATCGCCAATCGAGTTCCTTCTGGTAAAAACGGCTGAACACGATCGACTTCCTGATGAATCCGAGCAGCTACCTCCAGCGGATTGGCGTCAGATTGAGGAATAATCCCCATACTGACATTGACCACTCCATCACTTTTAAAGGTCGAGTTTTCATTTTCCGCACCGATAAAGACATCCGCTACATCGCGCAAATAGATCGGCGTATTATCACTGGCTTGTTTAATCACTAATGACTGAAAATCCTCTTCACTTTGATAGCTTCTCGCCGTGCGTACTGACATCACCGTAGAATCATTACGAACTTGTCCGCCGGGGCTTTCAATATTTTCTCGCCGCAACGCATTGGTAATATCGGTGGTAGTGATACCGCGCCCTGCCATTTGTTCTGGATTAAGACGAACGTACATAACTTTATATAAACCGCCCGAAATATCCACTGAGCTAACGCCACTGATCAAGCTAAACCTATCAACCAGTACGCGATCGATATAATCGGTAAGCTGAGTACGATCCATCGTGGATGAGCTTAAGTTAATGTATATCGAGGCCTCACCCGAACCATTATTCTTAAACACCTGCGGATCATCGGCTTGCTCTGGTAGTGATCGTTTCGCCCGCGCAACGGCATCACGAATATCGCTCACCCCTTCATTCAAATCGTAACCAAGCTTAAAGGTGACGGTAATTCGGGACATTCCATTACGGGTGGTTGAGCTAATTTCATCAATCCCACTGATCCCGGCCAATTGGTCTTCAAGTACTGAAGTGATTTGACTTTCAATAATGGTCGCAGAAGCACCGCTGTATCGGGTCGAAATTGAGACGACAGGGCTTTCAATATCCGGCATTTCACGTACAGAAAGTTTAGAAAAAGAAACCAAACCAAAAACACACAATAGTAAGCTTAACACCACCGCCGCAACGGGGCGTTTTACTGAGATATCCGATAACAACATTATTGTGCGCCTTTCTTAATCGGTTGACCGTCGGCGGTGACTTCTCTTACGCTTAATCCGTCACGCATATTGACAATTCCTTGAACTACAATGCGTTGACCAATCTCTAATCCTCGTTCAATCACCACTTGATTGTCGATTCGAGTGCCCAATAGCACCTCTGTACGAGTCACCCGATGATCGTCACCAACCACATAGACATAGCGTTTGGTGCCTGAATATTCTAGAGCTTGTACCGGGATGATCGGAGCTGAGATAGGCGGAAAGTCGAGTCGAGCAGAAATAAGCATCCCAGGTTTAAGACGTTGCTGAGGATTCTTAAACTCTATCCGCACGCGTAAATTTAACGTTTCTGGATTAATCCGTGAATCGATCGCAACGACTGTACCGGTGAAGACTTGATCAGGCCAAGCGGTCGTTTGTGCTAATACGGTCATCCCGCGTGATAAACTCGATAAATAACGCTCTGGTACATGCAAGTCTAAGCGCATCACCGATAGGTTATCCAATGTCATGAGTTCGTTCCCGATACTCACTAATTGACCACGATTAAAATCAATGAAGCCAATCGTGCCATCAAACGGCGCTGTAATACGAAAATCAGCCAACTGAGCTTGAGCAGCCGCTAGTCTTGCTTGAGCAATATCAACACTCGAGCGTTGAGCGTCCAGCTCGGTTTGTGTAATCGCATTACGTTGCACTAAGCGCTCATATTCCGCGAGTTTACGCTGTTCATCACGCAAATAAGCTTGCGCTTCGCTGACGGCGGCTTGAGCTTTAGCATCGTGTAATGTCATCAGCAATTGATCTTTTTTAACCAACTGATTGCTTTTAACCATGATGCTATCGATTCGTCCAGCCGCCTCGGCCGAAATACTTATCGATTGATCAGCCACTAATTTACCAATTAACGATAAACGTTGAGAAATTTGATGTACTTGTACCGACTCAATCACCACAGGCGTCGCCATGGGGGCAGAAGCCATAGTCGAAAAAATCGGCAATGAGATGAATAACAAAGCAACAAGTAGCGATATTTTTTTCATGATCAGGTTCAGGTAATAAGTTACTGATTCCATTGTAACCGTTTCTAAGAACAATAAACGTCAAGTAACGTAAAGATACTTTTAAAAACGGTAAGTTTACTCGTGTGAGTAAACTTAGAATAGAGGCGCTAACGTTCGCAATACTTTGATGATTGACGATAAACATCATTAATAAGGGCTTTGAGAGCAAGATGATGGCTTACACCATCACAACATAAGCAAACTAAGCAAACTAAGCAAACTAAGCAAACTAAGCAAACTAAGCAAACTAAGCAAACTAAGCATAATGAAGATAAACCTTAATATCTGCCATGTTCTGCCCAAAAAGCCAGCATTCAATTCAAAATCATCAAAAAAGGGTTTACAGTAAGGCCGAGTTTGATAATATGCGCTCCGCAGCTGAGCGATGCGTTGGGAAAACGTCGATTCAGCCTCGGATTGAATCGAGTTAATCCGTAAACCCTTGGAGGGGTTCCCGAGTGGCCAAAGGGAGCAGACTGTAAATCTGCCGGCTCCGCCTTCGATGGTTCGAATCCGTCCCCCTCCACCATATTCTCTCG
>NZ_WXWK01000076.1:0-35724 GCF_009904835.1 Vibrio sp. V33_P6A3T137
AAGCTATTATTAGGTGGATGAATGTGTTTGTTTTTATTTACCATATTGTTAATGGTTAGTTAATTTTATGATATTGATAGATTATTAAGTAAATAAAACTGTACGTTTTTTGGTCTTATTGATTTACGGCATGGCGATTTGTAATGATTATTTATCTATTATAAATCGCATAAATATCTATGAAATGGCAGCAAAAAACCGAAAGCTTTGCTTTCGGTTTTAGGGAAACGAAATACTGAGATTAACGAGTGGGGTAAATGGTTAAAGGCTCTAACGTGACCAGTGCGTTATTGGTTGTTCCTGGATGGTCGATGTAAGGCTTGTCTTGTTGAATGGTATAGAAAACATCAACAAAGTCATCATCGTTAGTCAGCAGGCCGCTCGGGATAGCATCGATAATTTTACCAGTGATATTGGCAATCACTGAATATCCTTGAGCTTCAAGATCAGGAATTGACTGTAGGACTTTTTCTGCCGCTTCAACTAACAGTTTGGCTAGCTCTTTGTAGTCGGTACCACTGTCTTGCTCCATTAATACAATATCAACCGCTCCCCAACGATAGCGCGACCAATGGATCATCACTTGGTTAGGATAGTAATCGATCTTGTCATAATCTAAATAAGGCATATCAACCACATCAATCGTCGGTTTATCACGATTAGGATCAACGCCTGTAACGAGAGCATAAATCTCAGCTTTACCTAAAATCCAAGGCTCTTTGTCATCTTCAAGACGAATTTTCTTCAATACCGTGGTTGAAAGTGGTTGGCTTTCGGATTTATTCGACACATTGAGGTTACGTGCTTGAGATGTGGACAGGAGATCGTCAGATTGATTGATAGGCTGTTGCCCCAATTTTTGCAATTCCTGACGCATAGCTTGTAAGCCTGCCTGTAGCGATTTTGCGCTGTTATTGTCTACAACAAATACAGGAAAACTTGGTAACTGATAGACATCCAGTTGGTGGATATTACCATAGATATCAAATGCTTCAATAAACTGCCATGTTTGCTCATTACCTTTGGGTTCAAAGGCGAATAATGGCAGTTGCCCTTGTTGTAGATCTTTGAGCATAGTACCGTCAGCTAAACGAAGCTCTAATAACTCATCGGTGAACGCCTCTATACCTTGTAACGTACGAATCGTTTCATCCGCTTGTTTAACACGAGCTCTTAGTGTTGGACTTTGACCGTCACTCACTAAATCGGCAATTGAAACACTTAAATTGTCATTATTCAGTGTGCTCTGTAGTGAGTTTGAATATAAATTATAATGTTGACTTAAATAGTAGGCGATATCGCGTTTTTCATTACTGATAGCATCAGCGCGTGAAGCACTATCATCTTCGGATTTACAACCCAGTAGGGCAAGGGCCAGTCCGGCAATTAGGATTATTTTTTTTATCATAAGAAGCTCTTTATGGCAGCAAATAAAACGGAGGTTTCGCGGTGAATTTAACATAATGATTGATTCCGTCAATCATATTGGCCAAGCAAATATTGAACGAAGATCAAGCATTAGACTTTTAGCTCTAAAATGTCCATTTAAATCAAATCTCTAACCTGAAAATTTTTCATGTTGTATTTGAAGCTTATTCACTATGATCTTGCTCACAGTATGCTTCAATGCTTTAACCAATAAAGCAGTATGGATACAAGATCATGAGCACATTTACCCTTCTTGATGGCGGCATGGGCCGCGAATTAAAACGCATTGGCGCGCCGTTTTCCCAGCCGCTATGGAGCGCCCAAGCGCTGATTGAATCCCCAGAGTATGTTCGTATAGCCCACCAGAGTTTTATTGATAGTGGTGCCGATATTATTACTGTCAATAGTTATGCTTGCGTGCCCTTTCATTTAGGCGAAGCACTGTATCGCAGCGATGGTGCAAGATTAGCCCGTTTAGCAGCGCAAATTGCCGCTGAGGTTGCACAGCAAGCGCCACATACTGTGCAAGTGGCAGGCTCAATTCCGCCGGCAATGGGTAGTTATCGCCCCGATCTGTTTCAAGTGCAGCCAGCACAAGCGATCACCCAAACCCTGTATGCGGCTCAAGAGCCTTATGTTGATATTTGGATTGCCGAGACCATTGCCAGCCTAGAAGAGTTGAGTATGATTCAACAGGTCTTAGAGCAATCAAGTAAGCCTTGTTATTACGCGTTTACTTTGCAAGATGACAGCGATGTGGCGCTGCTGCGTTCTGGAGAGTCGGTAGGGGATGCGGCTCAGCAAGTTGCTGCAACAGGAGGGGCTGGGATTTTATTCAACTGTTCAGTACCTGAAGTGATGGCGGATGCTATTTCGCAAGCGAAAAGTGCTTTGAATGGGCGTGAAAAAGAGATCGAGATTGGGGTATATGCCAATAGCTTTGCGCCAATTAAAGCGCAACATGCCGCTAATCAAACCGTTCAGGCGATGCGTGAGTTCAGCGCGCAAGATTACCTTGAGTTTGCCCAGCAGTGGTATGGATTAGGCGCAACCGTAATTGGTGGCTGCTGCGGTATTACCCCAACCCATATTCGTGCTTTACAGGATTGGAGGCAGGCGCTTGAAAAATCTTAACTATGGCTTGGCTTTCCCGGCGATTATTTTGGTACTGGTGTTACTGACCGTTTCAGCGCTTTATCCTGCCAGCTCACAAGCGATGGCTGGACAAGCGATGGCGTGGGTGAGTCACTGGTTCGGTTGGTTGGTGCAACTAGCCAGTTTGGCGTTAGTCGGTTTTTTACTTTGGCTCGCCTTTTCAAAACATGGCCAAATCCGCCTCGGTGATGAAAAAACCGAATACAGCAATTTTTCTTATGGTGGGATGATTTTCACCGCTGGTGTTGGCGCATCCTTAATTTACTGGGCGATTGGTGAGCCGATGTATTACCTGCAATCGCCGCCTCTATTTGCTGAAGCGAATAGTTACCCAGCCGCCGCTTGGGCTGTGACCTATTCGATTTTCCATTGGGGGATCACTGGCTGGGCCATTTACTGTTTCCCCGCGATTCCTTTTGCCTATGCTTTTTATGTGCAGAAAAGGCGTACTCTAAAAGTGTCGAGTCTATGTTCATCCGTAGTCGGCAATCACCCGCTGGTCAGTAAAAGTATCGATCTGTTGTCGATTTTTGGCACGCTGGCCGCTTTTGCTAGCTCATTGGCGTTAACGGTGACGCTGGTGAGTACAGGGGTTGCCGATTTATTGGCGATCAATAACAGCCTTGGTTTACAAGGGACGATTATTGCGTTGTTTGTTAGCTCATTAGTCGCGGTGATGCTGGTGGGCTTTAATCAAGGCATTAATCAAATTTCAAACTGGACAGTGACCTTGGCGATTGTGTTTGCGCTGTTTGTTCTGCTGGTCACTCAGCCCGTTTTTATCGTCAATAATTTTACCGATTCATTAGGCGTGATGCTAGATAGCTTTTTTAGAATGTCTTTGTGGACCGATCCGGTTCAGCAAAGTGGCTTTGCTGAAGGTTGGACGCAATACTACTGGTTTTGGTATTACGCTTATTTGATCATGATGGGGCTCTTTATCACCCGTATTTCACGTGGTCGTACTATTCAAGAGGTGATCCTTTATACCCTTTCGATGGGCGCTTTAGGCTGCGCATTTTTCATCTCTATCTTCGGTGGTTATGCGGTATGGGCGCAAATGCTAGGCGGCTTACCCGTTCAAGCGTGGATGGCGGAAGGAGGATTAACCTACGCCGTAGTTTCTCTGATCAAAACCTTACCCGGCGGTGGTTGGATTCTCGGTTTGTTTTTAATCATCCAGTTTTTCTTAATGTTGACCACCATGTCGAGCGCCAGTGTCGCCACGGCGATGTTAACCACCAATCAACTTGAACTGAATGGCGATCCTGACAATCGAGTCAAGCTACTCTGGGCGGCGGCTATTGGTTTGATCAGTCTCAGTGTATTTTTAGCGGGCGGCGGCATAGAGACCATTAAATCACTGTGTGTGGTTGCCGGTCTGCCGATGATGTTTATCTATGCCATTATGTTAAAAGGCTTTTTACATACGTTAGGCATTTTACCCAGCCACAGTGAAGCAGAAACGGTGACTGAGCGGCAGATTGTGCTCAGTAAAGCGGAGTAACTGAACCCAAACAAGCCGGAATTAACAACCGGCTTGCTTGGTAGTGGCTAGCTTAAAATCATAGCGCTTTTGGCCTCAAGCGTGATGAGCATTTCTCCATGTTGATACTCATAATGTTGTGCGCTTAGCGCATTGCTAAACTCCCCACGGGTTAACCCCAATTGCCAGAGGGGCAAACATACGTCACGGGCATGACCAAGATTAATCGCAATCAGAACTCTTTGCTCCGCATAGCAGCGTGCAAAGACAAAACTGCTCTCATCTTGATACAGCAGTTGAAAATCCCCTATCTGCAAAGCGACATATTGTTTTCGTAGCGCAATCAGTTGTTGAAAGAAAGAAAAATAAGGTGATGTTGTCACTTGCTGCCAAGGCATACAACGACGGTTGTCGGGGTCATGACTGCCTCTTAATCCAACCTCCGTCCCATAATAAATACAAGGCGTACCCACATAGGTGAAAAGTAGAGTGCTGGCGATATGAAATAACGGTTGATCGCCATCGATCAGCTCGATAAATCGTGCGGTATCATGGCTATCTAATTGATTGAGCTGGGCTAATTGATTCGCCCACGGGATTTTGGCTCTGGCTTCTGCTAGCCAATCGAGAAACTGCGGTACTCGGATATCGATAGGGTGAAAAGCAATATCTAAATGGGTGAGCAAAGCCCGTAAAGGATGCGCAAAACCATAATAATTCATCGCGCCATCTTCTTGATCGCCTTGCAGCCATTGAGTCGCTTCAAAAAAATGTTCACCCAATACATAGCAATCCGGGTTGATCTGTTTTGCCGCATCACGAAAGGCTTGCACGTAATGAGCGTTATTTTTGGCACCTTCACCTTCACCTTCACCGAGCATATGGATAACATCAAAGCGCCAGCCATCAATTTGATACGGGGGCTTAAGCCAATGTTTAATTACCGCTTGATCAGATTGATAAATAGCCGCTCTGACTTCAGGATGCTGAAAGTTTAACACCGGTAAGCTAGCGACACCTTTCCAGCCGATATATTCTTGAGTGTCGCCTTGGAAAAAATAGTAATCGCGATAAGCAGATTGGACCGATTGATAAGCACCTACTTCTTGATGCCAACCCTGTAAATTAAACCACGGATGCTCGGTAGATGTATGGTTAAAAACCGCGTCGAGCACAATTTTCATCCCTCGCTGATGAAGATTATCGCACAGCTGCGCAAAGTGGTGATTAGTGCCTAAATGTGGGTCGACATGGTAGTAATCCATGCAATCGTATTTATGATTACTAGGGGCATGAAAGATCGGGTTTAGGTACAGCGCAGTAACGCCAAGATCTTGTAAGTAATCAAGCTTTTCTTCTACCCCATATAGGTCGCCGCCATAAAATTCACAGCCGCCATTGCCTTGATGATTATCAACGGGCTCTCCCCATGCTTTGGCAATCACCGGTTTTCTGCCGCCACTGACACTGTATTCTCCGCTTTTCACGCTGATTTCCGGTTTGCCATTAGCAAAGCGATCCGGAAAAATCTGATAAAAAACCTGTCGACTAACCCAAGATGGTGGCTGATGTTGTGCATTGTACTTGAAGTGGTACTCACGGCTTGGGATTCGCGCGGAGACAGATTTCGCATCTAGCCACCACTGACCATGCTCAGAGAGTAACTTAAAGACATAGTGAGTCACTGCGCGATCTTGATTTAGCGGGATAGTTGCTTGCCAATAAGTGAGCCGTTCATGAGTGGTTATATTGACCATCTCGACTAAATGTTCTTCATTATCGGGTTCATGACGCACGAGAACTTGACGGCATGGGAATGAGCGTTCAATGGCTAAGGTTAAGGTTAAGGTTAATAAATCTTGGTGGCGAGTAACCCATGATTCAGTTTGGCCGTGAAAAAGAAACGGGGCGCGCATATTATACTCCTTCATCATCGTACAATTTCCCTGCTGTTTATCTCAGCAGGGAGAAGATCAGCAACTGGCTTACAAGACTAAGTGTTTAGAACCAATTTCAATAAAATGCGTGGAAAGCGGCTTAAAATTTATCTCGACATAACTACGCTGCTCCGTTACCACCAGAGTGAGTGATTGTTGGTTGAGATGATCGATTAAGGCATATTCTCCCTCGCTCAATTGCCAATGTTTAATCAGATCTTGGGGTAAATGCAGTGGTACGGTTTTACTTTCCGTGGCGCTAAAGTTAGCCGCTATAATTAATTTTTGCTCAGGACAAGAGCGAGTAAAGGCAAACAGCGTATCTTGTTGCTCTGCAAAATGTGGCCAATTCTCGGCGTATAAATCGTGATAATCGCCCATCAGCGCTGGACTGTTTTTAGCTAAGTTGAGTAGCTGGCAGTAAAATTGACGTAGCTGACGCTGCTTATCACTTAACTGCCCACCATCAAATCGACCATGATTAAGCCATTTTTGATGCTCAGGTACGCCAATATAGTCAAAAATAGAGGTGCGTGACGGCTGACCAAATCCAGCCCGTTCCGCCCCTGGCTCTCCCACCTCTTGACCAAAATAAATCAAGGTCGGCGCACTGGATAAACAGGTAGAGATCAGCATCGCTGGTCGCCCTTGTTCAGCATCACCGGCAAAGTCAGCCGAGGCAATGCGTTGTTCATCGTGATTTTCTAAAAAATGCAACATATGATGTTCAATATCACGCATTTGATACTCAATGCTGCCAATGATGGCGGTTGAAGCTTTGCCCTGCATGATGGCTTTTAACCCATCGTACAAATCGACTTTATCGTACAAATAATCCATTTTGCCTAACTGAATATAATCACGGTAAAGGTCGGGCTGATAGACTTCAGCCATTAAAAATGCATTAGGGTTAACGTGCTTGATCGCTGAGTTCATAAAACTCCAAAACTCAATCGGTACCATCTCCGCCATGTCATAACGAAAGCCATCCACGCCTTGCTCTAGCCAGTAGAGGGCAATATCACGAAACTTAAGCCACGAGTTCGGCACTGACTGCTGCTGCCAAAAAGTAAAATGCGCTTGATGAGAAAGCCAGCGATAAGATTCGGGGAGTTCGGCGAAGTCTTTCTCTCCACTAGGAGTAACGCCGTAATTAATCTTTACAGTTTCATACCAATCGTCCATATCCGGTTTGGCCTGCCGCGAGCCATTACCGGTCCATTTGGCTGGAAACTCTTGATAAGGTTCAGCTAGGAGCGGATGATTTTCACCCCCTAATGGTGTTAAGTGATCGGGCAGATCGGGCATTTGAAACGCCTGATTGGGTAGGTAATAAAAATTATTGTCTCTGGCATACTCAAGTTGAGTATTATCACTTTGTCCGAAGTCTTCGACGCCGGGAGGATTGTTTAATCCTTGATAGTGTCGCGCCACATGGTTCGGGACAATATCAATAATGACTTTTAAGCCAGCCTGATGTGAGCGGTTAATTAAAGCCAAAAACTCTTGGTTACGTTGCGCGGGGTTATCGGCCAAATCGGGATTAACCGAGTAATAATCTTTCACCGCGTAAGGCGAACCCGCGCGTCCTTTCACTACGCTTGGGTGATCATCACTGATGCCAAACGGGCGGTAGTCGGCCACTACAGCATGATGATGAACACCCGTATACCAAATATGCGTTGCTCCCAATTGAGCAATTTCTTGCAAGGCTTTAAGCGTAAAATCACTGAACTTACCCACTCCGTTTTGCGCTTTTGTGCCCCAAGGGATATTGGCGGTTTGCGTATTACCAAACAGACGGGTAAAGACTTGATAAACGTTTATTTTTGAAGAGGAATATTCTGGATGCATCGTCTAAAACCTAACTACTATAAATAGAAAACGGCTTAAGGGTAGACAATGGTTTGATAATGCAACTCATCCCTTACTCAGCAATTTAGGGCGTAGATCGAAGGAAGAGTGAAAAAGTGTGAGCGAGGTTAAGCTATACGAATGAACTGAATGGTTGTTGCTATGGCCTGCTGGTGATTATAGCAAGCCACAGAAATCGAGAATTAAACCCCAGCGCGTTTCAGTAGTCCGGCCATCAGTGGCGAGCTGGATTTCACTTGTTTAGATTTATTTTGTAGGCTTTTCACTAGCTGCGGCTGATTAATGCTTTTGGCAATATAAGCCATGGCTTGATAAAAACCGGCAGCAGAGTTGATTTTGGCTTTATCATTGAGGGGTGCCAGCAGCTGAACCATCGCCGTACCACTCATGCCATTATCGATAGCGTGTTGCTGAACGGCATCCAACAAATGATCCAAATCGGCTAACGCTTCGGTGCTTTCTATCCCTTGTTTTTGCATTTCTTTGCGGTTGCGTTTGCGAATTTGTTTAATCACAAAGGCAGGCTGATTGATCTTTTTAAAACCAAAATAACCAGCGGCCACGACAAGAACTAGCCCACCGACCACATAACCCCAGATAGAGCCAGAAGAAGATTCCACCATAGGTTGAATGGCATCAATACTGGTTGCGATATCAGACATATATATTCCTTACTTTAGAGAAAACTTAACCGCTAGGAGAGCGGATCAAGTGTGAAAAGACCATCATTGACTGTGCAGCAAGGTGTTGCTTTGCGATTTATCAACAATAGTGCAAAAGGCAGTCTTGGTTATATCATTTAATCGGCGCAATGTGATCGTTTCACGCTGAAAATTAAGCGGACAGTGACGACTCACGCACGATCAACTGGCCAAGATAGGTATGATGTAATGAGGTCACTGGCTGCTTATTAGCAAGCATCACCGCGCATTGTGTTGCAGCCTGAGTTAACTCGACGATCGGCAGCGCCACGGTTGATAAACTTGGAATGGCATACGCGGCAGCGGGTTCGTTATCAATACCAATCACGGCAATATCCTGTGGTACGCGCTGGCCGTGCTCATGTAAAGCGCGAATGGCGCCAATCGCCATATCATCATTACAGGCAAAAATCGCACTAAAGTTGACGCCACGAGTGAGTAGCTGCTGGGTAGCATGGTAGCCAGAGTTAAGGCTATTATCGCCTGCGACGATCAAATCAGGGTTAGGTTCAATATTAGATTGCGCGAGTTGCTGCTGATAAGCGGCTAAGCGGAGCTGACCAGTTTCACTGTTGAGCGGTGAAGTAAGACAAGCAATCGCTCGATGGCCAAGGGTTAATAAGTGCTGCATAGCAAGGGTAGCTAATTGAGTTTGATCTAAGCCAAAGCTTGCTATTGTTGAGGTGGAAAAGCGTCGATTCAACACGACCAATGGAATGACGTATTCGTGTTGCCACTGGCTCAGCTCGGTTTCGCTTAAATGACGGCTATAGATCATAATCGTGTCACAGCGTTGATTCGCCAATATTTGCAGCGCTTCTCGCTCACCTTGGGCGCTATTTTTACCATTGACCACCAGCAATTTTTTGCCCGCTTGCTGAGCTCCTTGTTCGGCATGATGCAGCACACTACCAAAATAGCTGCTTTGAAAATGCGGCAAACTTAAACCAATCGCATGAGAGGTATTGGTGGCCAGCGCTTGCGCTAAGGTATTGGGTTGATAACCGAGTTGCTGCATGGTGGCGAGAACCGCTTGACGGGTCGACTCTTTAACTTGGCCATTGCCGTTCAGCACTCGTGACACCGTCGCTTTAGACACTCCGGCGGCTTTACATACATCATTAATGGTGGCCATGACGGCAATTACTCCTCACTGATCCAGCCCTTTGTCACTTGAGCGTGCAAAGGGCTGGTGAGTGTAGCGTGTTATTCATCTCAGCTCTATACCCTTCCTACTTGCCGCCTAGCGGCAACGGCAAGTGGTATAGATGCAATTAAATAATTTGTCCGTTACTGGCAATCACTTGTTGGTACCAGTAAAAGCTTTTCTTCTTCGATCGCGCCATGGTCCCAGTGCCATCATCGTGCTTATCGACATAGATGAAACCATAACGTTTTTTGTATTCACCGGTGGTAAAAGACACGCAATCAATACAGCCCCAAGGGGTGTAACCCATCACCTCAACACCATCGTAGTTAATGGCGGTCGCCACCGCTTTGATGTGCTCGCTGAGATAGTTAATTCGATAATCATCATTAATTGAACCATCCGCTTGCACTTCATCAATCGCGCCAAGACCATTTTCGACAATAAAAATTGGCTTTTGGTAACGCTCATACAGTTCAGATAAGGCAACACGTAAACCGTCGGGATCGATTTGCCAGCCCCAATCCGACGCGGGTAGATATGGATTGAGACGGCTATTTTCAAACAAGGACGTGGTTTGTCCTTGCTCTTTCTGGGTTGAGACAATATTGGTCATGTAGTAGCTGATCGCGAGGTAATCAGCGCAGCCTTCACGTAAAATTTGCTCATCCCCAGCGGCCATTTCGATTTGGATATTTTTACGTTGCCATTCTTTAATCAAATAACTTGGGTAGTAGCCACGGACTTGAACGTCACTAAATAGATATTTCTCGCGCATGAGTTCTTGTGCGAGTAATACGTCTTCTGGACGACAAGTGGCAGGGTAGAGGGGCATGATGTGGATCATGCTACCGATTTTAAAATCAGGGTTTATTTGATGACCTAATTTGACCACTCGCGCACTGGCAACAAATTGATGGTGCAGCACTTGGTACATCATCTGTTCAGGGTTTGGGTAATCGGTGTAGATCATCCCTGAGTTACAATATCCCCAAATCGGCAGTTTCCAGTTACGCTGATTGTTGATTTCATTAAAAGTGATCCAGTATTTGACTTTGTGCTGATAGCGCTCCATCACGGTCTGGCTAAATTTAACGAAAAAGTCGATCACTTGGCGATTCGCCCAACTGCCATAGTGTTTCACTAAGTGATTCGGCATTTCGAAATGCGAAAGGGTGATGACCGGTTCAATGCCGTATTTCAATAGTTCATCAAACAGATCATCATAAAATTGCAGCCCAGCTTCGTTAGGTGTTGCTTCATCGCCGTTCGGAAAAATCCGCGTCCAAGCAATCGATGTGCGAAAGCATTTAAAGCCCATCTCGGCAAATAGCGCGATATCTTCTTTATAATGCCCATAGAAATCAATCGCTTCATGGTTAGGATAAAACTGATCGGATTCTACGCTATCGGTGATCACTCGCGGTACTTCATGCGCCCCTTTAGTCAGCACATCAACCACACTCACGCCTTTACCGTCTTTGTTCCAGCCACCTTCTACTTGGTGAGCCGCTACTGCGCCGCCCCAGAGAAAATCTTTCGGAAAACTGTACTGTGTCATAGGTTACCCCTTAATCATTTACCAGAAATAGGCTTAATCTGTGACTAGTCTAGATCGTTTTTTACTCAATTGAAACCGGTTTCTGTAACCGGTTTCAATTTTTTCTGTTCGGTGTGAACTTTGCCGTGAAGCGCATAGAAATGATGCACAGGCCCATGGCCTTTACCTACCTGTAACTGGTCAGCATGTAAGATGGCTTGCGAGATATAATGCTTTGCTCGCGTTACGGCTTGCTCAAGGCTTAAGCCTTGCGCGAGGTAAGAAGCGAGCGCTGCAGAAAGGGTACAACCTGTACCATGAGTATTGCTGGTGTGGATTCTTCGCCCTGAAAAACACGTTACCCGCGAGCCGCAGATCAGCCAATCGTGACTATTTACTGATGCTGTAAAATGGCCACCTTTAAGCAGCACCGCTTGGCTTGGCAAAGCTTGTAATGCGGTGATGATCTCATCAAGTTGCTGGTCGTGTTTTGGTATCGGACAGCCGGTTAATACCGCAGCTTCGGGTAAGTTGGGGGTAATAACCGTGGCTAATGGTAATAACTGCTGCTTTAAGTCGTTGACAGCTTGATCGGCAAGTAACGCATCACCGCTGGTGGCGACCATCACTGGATCTAACACGATAATCTTTGGTTGATAGTGACGGAGTTTTTCAGCCACGATATGGATAATCTGGCTATCAGCTAGCATACCAATTTTTACCGCGGCCACGGTAAAGTCACTAAAAATCGCATCCAGTTGACTGGCAATGTGCTCAATGGCAATCGGTAAAATTGCCGTTACTCCAAGGGTATTTTGTGAGGTGATGGCGGTAATGGCGCTACAAGCATAGCTACCAGTGGCGGAAATGGCCTTGATATCGGCTTGGATCCCGGCGCCGCCGCCGCTATCTGAGCCAGCAATGGTTAATACGATGGGGATGGGTGAAATAGCAGACAAGCTGTTGGTCATGACAGGCTCCTATAGATGACGTATAGGAACTGGCCAATGACGACCAATATGGTCGAAGCTAAATCATCGTATACACATTGATGCTAGTGGTATGCGAAAGCTGTGTCATTGGTTGCCATAGTTCCCTACGTCAGTGCTAACTGAATCAGGTTCAACGGGTCTCGCAATGCGATCTCAGCCTTAAGGCTCCCCGACTATAGTGGTGCATATCCTGCCGACTTAACGCGACAGGGTTATTGGATAGGTCCCCTTTTAGCGACAATTTTAAGCCACTTGGATAGACTGATTGATTTTATAACAATCATTAAGATAACAATCAATCCAATCAGTCCCTGTGGGATAAATAAAAATGCCCACTCAAAGAGTGGGCAAAGCGTAAGATTAACGGTTGATGGTTTGTCGCGTAATCGATGTTCAAAGCGACTTAATAATTTTTGCCGTTAAGGGGGATACCTTACGCGTTAGCACGAGCACCTATCCCCTTCCTACTTGAAGCTACAGCGGTGTTGACTACGTTCGTTCACCCCAATCACGTAGTTTGCCTATGCTCATGGGGATGAACTCACTTGTCGCCTACCTGCAACTCCAAGTTGTTTGGGGAGAGTTTGGCTTTTTCACGCATACCGAGCAACAAGGTGAGGGCAAATGACGCAACAAAGGCGATAACCATGCCGACCACATAGTAGCCAATTTTATCAGGACTGATGGAGATAATACCCGGTAAACCTGCCGCACCTAAAGCGTGTGCTTTTACGGTAAATAAAGTAATAAAGGCACTGGCGATCGTGGCTCCGCAAATCGCTGCGATAAACGGATAACGCAGTTTTAAGTTAACCCCAAACATTGCAGGTTCAGTAATGCCCAGTAACGCGGTTACACCAGAAGGCACAGCAATCCCTTTCATTTTGGTTTCTTTGCTGGTAAGTCCCACGGCTAAAGCAGCAGCGCCTTGCGCCACATTGGACATGGCAGCAATAGGGAAGATAAACGTACCGCCAGTGATAGCGATATCAGCAAGAAGCTGAGTTTCAATCGCAATAAAGCTATGGTGCATGCCTGTTATGACAAATGGTGCATAGACGAAGCCAAATAGTGCGCCACCGATAAAGCCCGCTGATTCATACATCCAGTTTAAGCCATCGCCTAATAGGAAGCCGACATCACGAGTTAAAGGACCAACTACCGTAAAGGTCAGAAACCCAGTGATGAAAATAGCCAGCATCGGCGTTAATAGGTTATCAAGCACAGAAGGGATGATTTTTCTTAACCCATTTTCGACTTTAGCCAGAATAAAGGTCGCGACTAAGACGGGTAACACCGAGCCTTGATAGCCGACTTTCTGGATCTCTAAGCCTAAAATATTCCAAGTAGGAATATCACCAGTTAATGAAGCGCTACCAAATCCCCAGCCATTGAGTAGATCAGGGTGAACCATGAGCATACCCAAAGCTGCGCCAAGGAAGGGATTACCACCAAATTTACGAGAGGCAGAAAAAGCCAGTAAAACCGGTAAATAAACAAAAGGGGCATTGGCGAAGGTATTGATCATACTCGCTAAATCAGCAAGACCCGGATTGGCGTCAATCAGTGATTGCCCATCAAGAAATAATCCTTGTGCCGTTAATAGGTTATAAAGACCCATTAATAAACCGCCCGCGACAATGGCTGGAATGATCGGCACGAAAATGTCCGATAAGCCTTTCACCGCACGCTGGACAATATTTTGCTTCTGCGCACCCGCAGAGGCGACATCATTGGTGGACATCTCAGCGAGGCCAGTCAATTTCGCCATTTCAGCGTAAACTTGGTTAACAATCCCAGAGCCAAAAATGATTTGGTACTGGCCTGCGACTTTAAATTGACCTTTAACACCATCGAGATCTTCAATGGCTTTTTCATCAATCAGCGATTCATCACTGATCGCCAAACGTAGTCGAGTGGCACAGTGTGCGAGTGCTTGAATGTTGGCTTTGCCACCCAAGAGCTCAATAAGTTGTTTTGCTATGACTGGATAGTTCATAACTCACCCCGGTTGTTGTGAATGATTTATAGGATAGTTTTAATGATTACAGTTTTTTGGGAACGTTTGCAGGTTTAATAATCATCAACAAATCGCTACAGGTCAAAAGGAAATCAGTAAATATGTGAATAGGATCGCCAAAACCCGCAGTGATAATTAACAAAACAAGGGTAGAATCACGCAATAAGAACGATAAGATGGTAGTGATTTTGCAATCAATCCCAATGTGATGATGGAATGAGAAAATAATGGCAAGTTTGCATGATGTAGCGCGTTTAGCTGGTGTATCAAAATCGACCGTATCACGAGTGATGAATGACGAGTATGGTGTTAAAGAATCGACCAAAATCAAGGTGTTAAAAGCGGTTGCTGATTGTGGTTATATGGTCAATCAGGTTGCAAAAGATCTCAAATCACAAAAGACCAATTTGATTGGCGTGATTGTGCCTCGGGTCTCTTCCCATGCCACCGCGCAAGGGGTTGATGGTTTAACGGCTATTTTTGAACAAGCAGGAAAGCATGTATTGCTCGCCAATACTCATCAAATTCATGCTAAGGAATTAGAATACATTCAAATCTTTAATCAAAAGCGGGTTGAGGGAATCATCTTCTATGCGACTCACCTTGATGAGCCTTTGATTAAAGCGATTCAACAATCTCATGTTCCCGTTGTATTAATTGGTCAGGATGGCTCGTTATACAATATCCCTAGCGTGGTGCATGATGATTTACGAGTCGGGTTTGAAGCAGGTAATCGCTTAGTCGCGGCCGGGTGCGAGCAGATCGGTTTTATCGGTGTGCAAAGTGATGATTTGGCGGTGGATGCCCTGCGTTCGCAAGGGCTAGCTCAGTCACTAGCGCTTCATCAGCGAGAGTTATTGTTTCATGCACGTGGTGATTTTTCGATTGAATCAGGCTATCGGTTAGCTAAGCAGCAACTGCAAGTTTTCCCTCAACTCGATGGACTATTTTGTGCGACGGATCGATTAGCGGTCGGGGCAATTAAAGCCCTGCATGAGAGCGGTCGAATTGCGGGTCAGCAGGTAAAAATACTCGGGGTCGGTAATGACGAGTTGGCTTATGTCAGTACTCCAAGCTTATCTACTTTCAATTATGCTTTTGATAAAGCAGGAGAAAATGCCGCAAAAATGTTGCTTGATCGTATTGCTGGGCAAGGTTTAGAGATGAGTAAAGTCGTGTTAACCTTTCAAAATATTGATCGTGAGACTTGCTCACCATTGGGCTCGTAGAGACTCGTCGACAATTTTGTGTTCTTTCTCACATTGCTCTCGTCGAGTTACTCATGAAAATCAGAAATACTTGCCTATCGGCGTAATGTCTTATACTTTTTGAGAACGTTCCCGATTTAATGGTAATTCTATGTCTCTTAATTTGTTGATTGAACTCGCTGGTGGGATAACCAATATTCTGCGTATTTTAGCACCAGAAGGGCGGGTAACCGTTGCGGTACGTGATTTACAGCAGGTTAAACCGCTGCCAACATCGATAGTCTCAGAGTCGGTATTAGGGGAGTGGCAGCTTTCTATGCCGATCAGTGATGAAATTTCTGAACACGATTTGGCAGAGGTTGGCATTCACATTGCCAAGCAGCAACGTCAACAAGCTAAAGCTTATTTACCGCCGACCGAAAGTGTATATCGTCCGCAATGGCATATTTCGCCGCCACAAGGTTTACTCAATGATCCTAATGGCTTTGTTTATCATCAAGGTGAATATTATCTGTTTTATCAGTGGCACCCGTTTGCTTGCCAGCATAAAGACAAATATTGGGTGTTACTCAAGAGCCAAGATCTCATCAACTGGCGTTGGCATTCGATTGCACTGACGCCATCAGATTGGTTTGACAGTCACGGGGTTTTTTCAGGTCATGCGGTCAGTGATGGTGACGATCTGTGGTTGTTTTATACCGGAAATACTCGATTAGGACAGGATAGACAGCGGCAGACCATGCAGTGCATTGCTAAAGCTAACTCCGAAGGTGGTTTCACTAAGCTAGGCCCGGTTATCCGCACACTACCAGATGGTGTTACTGAGCATATTCGCGACCCTAAAGTAGTCTATAAACAAGGCCGCTGGCAGATGCTGCTCGGCGCGCAAACTCAGCAATTAGCGGGTTGTTTAGCCGTTTATCATTCGGATAACTTACATGATTGGCAATTTGATGGATTGTATGGTCAAGAATTAGCGCCTTATGGTTATATGTGGGAATGCCCAGATAGATTTGAACTGGATGGCCAAACCTTGGTTGTTTTTGGTCCACAAGGTATTCGCTCATCTAATCCTCATCACACCATTGAACACCACAATCGAATTTTTACCGTCGCCGACAATCAGCAAGGACAGCTACAATTCTTACAAGGTTGGGAGCTTGATAGTGGTTTTGATTTTTATGCGCCGCAAACGGCATTAACGCCAGATGGACGCCGCGTACTCTGTGGTTGGATGGGGCTACCGGACGAGGTCGATCACCCCAGTTGCGCTGATGGTTGGATCCATCAATTAACCGCATTACGGGAGTTACGGTGGAGAAATGGTCGCGTGATACAGAGCCCGATTCGTGAACTGACTCAGTTACGTGGCGAAAAACGCTCACTACATTTGACCGAGCAGGGTATCGACATTGGCGGTAAAAGTTATGAATTACAGGTCACTTTACCTTGGGGGAGTGAGCTGCATTTGATGAAAAATCGTCACCAGCAAGTTGTGTTATCCCTTGATGAGCAGAGCCACACTTTACGCTTAGATCGCAGTCAAACTGAGATCCGTCAAGGGGATACAATACGAGAGCTAAACCTCACGACAGAACAAGTTAAGCTACAAATTCTGGTTGATCATTCGTCGATTGAAATTTTTATCAACCAAGGAGAGCAAGTGATGAGTAGCCGCGTGTTTACCGCGCCGGATGCTACGCAAATCGCTTTGTTCGGCGCTGAGCTTGAAGCGGATTACTTCCCTCTTCAGGCAACATTAAAGCCGTTTGCTGCTTAAGGTTATCCTCCTCCTATTTGTAACTGTAGCGATGTTGGCTACGTTCGTTCATCCCAATCAAATAGCTTGTCTATGCTTATTGGGATGAATTCATTTGCCGCTTACCTGTGACTCCAAATCGTTTGGGTATAGTGGCTGTTGGTTCAACAAGACCAACAGCCATTCAATTAAGATTCGATAAATTCGAGTAATGCTTGTTGGTTAGGCAGAGCCGTCATGGCTCCTTTTTGGGTGGTGGCTAATGCACCGCAGCCATGTGCCCATTGGATGGCTTGGGCAATATTCTCTTGCCAGTTATGGCTTGTCGCCAATTGGTACAACAAACCACCGACAAATGCATCGCCTGCGCCAGTGGTATCAATAGGTTTGACCACTTTACCTGTAACTAACTGCTGTTGTTTGCCTGTTACTACTAAAGCACCTTTTGCCCCTTGAGTGACCACCACTAAGGGTAAGGCGAGGGGAGCTAATGCGGTTAACCCTTGCTCAATAGTTTGTGTTTGAGTTAAAAAAGTCAGCTCTTCTTCAGAAAATTTTACCACGTCAGCCTGACTGACTGCCTGCATCACGATCTCGATAATCTGCTCCGGGTTTTGCCAGACTTCTTCGCGTAAATTAGGATCAAAACTGACATAACCGCCGGCTTGTTTGATTCGTTCTATGGCTGCAAAAGTGCTGCTGCGACTTGGCTGGTTAGCAAGCGCGATGGAGCAAACATGCAACCATTCCCCTTGTTTAAAGGCTGGAATATCGGTTAGCTGTAGGAACTGATCAGCACTGGGTTTGACCATAAAAGTGAAGCTACGCTCACCAGAGCTATCGAGATCAACCACTACGGTTGAGGTGCGTTGCTGCTCATCGAGAATAAGATGTTGGCAATCAACTTGTTCCGTGGTTAAGATTTGTTGGATAAATCGACCAAAGGGATCGTTCCCGACTCGACCAAAAAAAGCGCTTTGCCCACCTAATCTTGCAATAGCCACGGCAACATTGGCAGGAGCCCCTCCGGGACATTTTAAGTAATGCTTGTCTCCTTCGGGAATTAAATCGACGACGGCATCGCCCGTTACCCAAATTTTGTTCATTGTCATTTCTCCAGATAATGGTTTGTTCCAGTTTAGCTGATGGGCTAGGGAGTAAAAAGCGCCAAGTGATGAGTAGAATATTTTGCTTCTCAAAATGTGACCGTTTATCAATAAACGAGGTAAATTTAAGATTTTTAGTTTAATTTTCGGTATCGTTCCCAGTTCGATTTAAATTACGCTTGGACAGATTGACGAAAATAAAATCTCAGCGCAAACTGCGCTGGTTTTTCTACTTGTTGCGGAGCGTTTAGCATGTTTTCCTTACCGCCAATGTTGGTCACTATTGGTCTGTTATTGATCAGTAATGTTTTTATGACCTTCGCTTGGTATGCCCACCTAAAAGATTTAGCCCATAAACCTTGGATCATTGCTGCATTGATCAGTTGGGGAATCGCCCTATTTGAATATATGTTTCAAGTACCCGCCAATCGTATTGGTTATACAGTAATGAACTTAGGCCAACTGAAAATATTGCAAGAAGTTATTACGTTAACTGTGTTTGTACCTTTTGCGCTGATTTATATGAAAGAACCTTTTCGACTTGATTTTATCTGGGCCGGACTGTGTTTACTTGGCGCGGTGTTTTTTATTTTCCGTCCACAAATACTTGAAATTCTGACGCGTTCTCTTGGATAGCTGATGTTTAGGCGAATATCGGACGAAGAGTCATTAAAACTAATCGGTTAGGTGTGTAGTTATTCTTTTTGTGAATGCGACATGCTGGAGCAATATGATCAGCTTAGTGCAAGGTAGTGACCCTCTTCACAGAACGCAGGGCTTTAACAGGGGATTATTACAATAAGTTAGACGTTCTACTGTTTAAATGTTAATTTTTTGCTAAATTGACGGCGAAAGATACTGCTAATCGGGTTGCAAGCAGTGCTTATGCCCGACTTATCTAAAGATTGTTTCCCTTGTCGATTAAAAAGGCTACTGGCTAAGTAAGTGGTGGTTTATTAGTCACTAGGGCATAGCCGCAAACGCGCAGCGGTACAGCGTTATAGTGGAGTAATTGCCTAATAATTGATGTGGGTTAAGGATATCATTGGTTAGCTTTACATTTTATTGGCAAATTACTTCGATGATTGCTAATGTGCGAAATTCTTTATTAGGTCTAGGTTATATTGCTTGGTTTTTGCGCTAAGCCACCTGATTCAGGCCGTTCTGAAGGCTTAATAAAGAGTCATGGATGCAAAATAAAAACTTGGAGTTTATGCATGTACAAAAATAAAATCACACAAGCCTTGTTACTTGGCGCAGGTTTAACTGTCGCTACGGCCTCCTTCTCTGCGCTCGCTGCTGATGTTCCAGCAGGAACTAAACTTGCTCCTGTTCAAGAGCTTATCCGTGGTAATGGTACTGAAGTTGCTTCTCTCGATCCGCACAAAACAGAAGGTGTACCAGAATCGCACGTAATTCGCGATTTGCTCGAAGGTTTAGTTAACCAAGATGCTGATGGTAATACCATTCCTGGTGTTGCCGAGCGTTGGGAAACCTCAGATAACCAAACTTATACCTTCTATTTACGTAAAGATGCAAAATGGTCTAATGGCGATCCAGTGACTGCGCAAGATTTCGTTTACAGCTGGCAGCGTGCGGTCGACCCTGCTACAGCGTCACCTTATTCTTGGTATATGGAATACACCAAGATGAAAAATGCGAAAGAGATCATTGCTGGAGAAAAAGCCAGCACGACATTAGGTGTTAAAGCATTAGACGATCATACTTTGGTGGTTGAATTGGATACGCCACTGCCGTATTTCGTGATGATGACTGGTCATACCACAATGAAGCCTGTCCATAAAGGGACGATAGAGAAACATGGTGATGAGTGGACTCGCGCGGGTAATTATGTCAGCAATGGCGCTTATATGTTGGACCGTTGGGTAGTTAATGAGCGTTTAGAGCTGAAACGTAATCCAAATTACTGGGATGATTCAAAAACAGTGATTAATAAAGTCACGTTTTTACCGATTGAAAACCAAGTCGCAGAGATGAACCGCTTCTTATCTGGTGAGATTCACATTACCAACGAAGTGCCGATTGAGCATTTCCGCCGTTTACAACGTGACCATGCTGACTCGGTTTCGGTAGTAGGAAGTTTATGTACTTACTACTATGGTTTTAATAACCAAAAACCGCCTTTGGATGATGTGCGAGTTCGAAAAGCGCTCTCTTTCGCGATTGACCGTGATGTCATCGCCAATGCGATTATGGGCCAAGGTGAAAAACCGGCTTATTTCTTAACCCCAGAAATTACCGCTGGTTTTCAACCAGAAATGCCTGCTTATGGCAAAATGACTCAACAGCAACGTTTGGCCGAAGCGAAAAAGTTACTAGAAGAAGCGGGTTATAATCGCAGTAATCCACTGCGCTTTAATTTGCTATACAACACCTCAGAAAACCACCGTAAAGTCGCGACCGCGATTCAATCGATGTGGCGCTCAGGCCTTGGAGTGAACGTTACGCTAGAGAACCAAGAGTGGAAAACCTATCTTGATTCACGCCGTGAAGGTAACTTTGACGTGACGCGTGCTGGCTGGTGTGGTGACTACAACGAAGCTTCATCATTCCTTACCTTGATGAAGTCAAGCAACAGCTCGAATGATCCAAGATATCATAACGAAGAGTATGATGCGCTGATGGCCAAAGCCATGGCAACTACCTCAGAAAAAGAGCGTCAGGCGATTTACGCTCAGGCAGAAAAACTGCTTGCACGTGACATGCCGATTGCCCCTATCTATCAATATGTTAAATCTCGTTTGTTATCACCACAGGTCGGTGGTTTCCCGAGCAATAACGCTGAAGAAAAAATCTACACTAAAGATCTTTATCTCATAGCAAAATAATAATTGAGTGGTTAAACCACCTGTTGTTCGACTCTGCATGTACGTAACGGTGCATGCAGTGTCGTTTGTATTTTTTATTATCACAGATTGGAAAGAGTGAGTTTATGTTTAAATTCATCGTAAAAAGGATATTTGAGGCAATACCAACCATGTTGGTATTGATCACCCTGTCTTTCTTTCTCATGCGCTTTGCACCGGGAAATCCGTTTTCTAGTGAGCGTCCATTACCACCGGAAGTCATGGCCAATATCAATGCCAAATATGGCCTTGATAAGCCCGTTTCAGTGCAGTACATCACTTATCTCGGTAATATTTTGCGTGGTGATTTAGGTCCCTCGTTTAAATATAAAGATTATACCGTGAATGAGTTGGTCGCGAGTTCACTGCCCGTGTCGGCAAAAATTGGTGCTGCAGCGTTTATCTTTACCATTATTATCGGTGTCTCGATTGGTACGATTGCGGCGTTAAAGCACAATACTTGGATAGACTATACGATTATGTCGACCGCGATGCTCGGGGTCGTCATGCCTTCCTTTGTATTAGCGCCGGTATTAATTTATGTCTTTTCCATCAAATTAGGTTGGTTTCCGGCCGGTGGCTGGCTCGATGGGTCCTTTAAATATATGGCGTTGCCAGTGATTGGTATGTCGTTGCTGTATGTTGCAACTTTTGCTCGTATTACCCGTGGTTCGATGATTGAAACCCTAAATAGTAATTTTATCCGTACCGCTCGTGCCAAAGGATTAAGCTATCGCTATATCGTGTTTAAGCACGCGTTAAAACCCGCTTTACTGCCGGTTGTCTCTTATATGGGACCGGCTTTCGTTGGCATTATCACTGGTTCGGTGGTCATTGAAACCATTTTTGGTTTACCCGGAATTGGTCGTTTGTTTGTTAACGCGGCATTTAACCGAGATTACTCCTTAGTGATGGGAATCACCATTTTGATTGGTTTCTTATTTATCTTATTTAACGCGATTGTCGATATTCTTCTGGCTTATATCGACCCGAAAATTCGCTACTAGTTTGAGGGCGAAAGCATGTTAAAGAAACAAGAACACTTACAAGCCATAGAGAAATTTACCGAAAACCTTGAGATTGAAGGTCGTAGTTTATGGCAAGACGCTCGTGTACGTTTTATGCGTAACAAAGCGGCAATGGCGAGCTTATGTATTTTATGCTTCATCACTTTACTGGTGGTGTTTGGGCCGATGCTGGCTAATTTTAGTTACGATGAAACCGATTGGTATGCGATGCACGCGGCCCCTTCGGCAACCCATTGGTTTGGTACTGATGCCTTAGGGCGAGATTTATTTGTCCGGACCTTAATTGGTGGCCGAATCTCTTTGATGGTCGGGATCATGGGTGCGTTTGTTGCCGTACTGATTGGGACTTTATACGGCGCGGCTTCTGGTTTTATTGGTGGTCGTACCGACCGTGTGATGATGCGTGTTTTGGAAATTTTATACGCGATTCCTTTTATGTTTCTGGTTATCGTATTGGTGACGTTTTTCGGTCGTAATATTGTGCTGATTTTTGTTGCTATCGGAGCGATAGCTTGGCTGGATATGGCGCGAATTGTACGTGGGCAAACCTTAAGCCTACGCAGCAAAGAGTTTATTGAAGCTGCGCATGTCTGTGGTGTCAGTCAATGGCGAATTATCACTCGTCATATTGTGCCGAACGTACTGGGCATTGTTGCGGTTTACTCTACGCTACTGATCCCGAGTATGATTTTAACCGAGTCATTTCTTTCTTTCCTTGGTTTAGGGGTTCAAGAGCCGATGACCAGTTGGGGGGCGTTGTTACAGGAAGGCGCTAACACAATGGAAGTCGCGATCTGGCAACTTATCTTCCCGGCTACTTTTATGATCGTCACTCTATTTTGTTTTAACTACGTCGGTGATGGGCTGCGTGACGCGCTCGATCCTAAAGACCGATAACCCAACTTAGCTAAGGAATAGATAATGAACTTATTAGATGTTCAAGACCTGCGAGTTGAGTTCTCGACTCGGGATGGCATGGTCACTGCGGTCAATGATTTAACCTTCTCTTTGCAACAAGGTGAGACCTTGGGCATTGTTGGTGAGTCTGGTTCGGGCAAGTCACAAACCGTGTTTGCTTTAATGGGCTTGCTGGCCAAAAACGGAAAGATCAGTGGCAGTGCTAAATTTGAAGGGCGAGAAATTTTAAACTTGCCTGAGCGTGAATTGAACAAAGTTCGCGCAGAACAAATTGCAATGATTTTCCAAGATCCAATGACGTCGCTCAATCCATACATGAAAGTCAGCGATCAGTTGATGGAAGTGTTAATGCTTCATAAAGGCATGAGTAAGGCGCAAGCTTTCGAAGAGTCAGTACGTATGCTCGATGCGGTGAAAATCCCCGAGGCACGTAATCGGATCACCATGTATCCTCACGAGTTTTCTGGTGGTATGCGTCAGCGGGTGATGATTGCGATGGCACTGTTGTGTCGTCCAAAACTGCTGATTGCCGATGAGCCGACGACCGCACTGGATGTGACGGTACAAGCGCAAATCATGGATTTGCTCAATGAGCTGAAAAAAGAGTTTAATACCGCGATCATTATGATCACCCATGACTTGGGCGTTGTCGCTGGCTCATGTGACAAAGTGCTGGTCATGTACGCCGGACGGACCATGGAATACGCTGACGTGGATGATATTTTCTATAATCCAAGTCATCCGTATTCAGAAGGGTTATTAAAAGCCATTCCTCGTTTGGATACGGAAGGAGAAATTTTACCGACCATTCCGGGTAATCCACCGAATTTATTACGTCTACCACCGGGGTGTCCGTATCAAGAACGCTGTCATCGAGTCACCGATCGTTGTAAACGTGAAGCGCCGCAGTTACTGACTTTTGCCGATAATCGTCAGCGCGCTTGTTTTTCGGATTGGGAGGGATGGAAGTAATGAACTTAGAAAAAAATCTATTGTTGGATGTGCAAGATCTGAAAGTACATTTTAGCATTCCAGCAAAATCACCATGGCCATGGGCCAAACCATCGACGCTTAAAGCGGTCGATGGCGTGAATGTGCGCTTGTACGAAGGGGAAACCTTAGGTGTGGTGGGTGAGTCCGGATGCGGTAAATCGACCTTTGCTCGGGCAATCATTGGTCTAGTCGAAGCGACTGAAGGGCAAGTGGTCTGGTTAGGGCAAGATTTAACCCGTCTGAATGCCGTTAAGCGCCGTAATACCCGCAAAGATATTCAGATGATTTTCCAAGATCCATTGGCATCACTCAACCCGCGGATGACGGTGGGCGATATTATCGCTGAGCCACTAGAAACCTTTTACCCTGAGCTATCTAAACAGGAAGTGAAAGATCGCGTCAAAGAGATGATGGCCAAAGTCGGTTTACTGCCGAACGTGATTAACCGTTATCCTCATGAATTTTCAGGTGGTCAATGTCAGCGTATTGGCATTGCCCGTGCGTTGATCTTAAATCCGAAAATGATCATCTGCGATGAACCCGTCTCAGCACTCGATGTGTCGATTCAGGCTCAGGTGGTTAACTTATTGCAGCAGTTACAAAAAGAATTGGGCTTGTCTCTGGTGTTTATTGCTCATGATTTGTCGGTGGTTAAGCACATTTCCGATCGGGTATTGGTGATGTATTTAGGTAACGCGGTGGAGTTGGGCACGTCTGAAGCTCTATTTTCCAATCCGCTGCATCCTTATACCAAAGCCTTGATGTCGGCAGTGCCTATTCCTGATCCTAAAAAAGAGCGCAGCAAAACCATTCAGATGTTAGAAGGGGATCTGCCTTCGCCGATCCATCCACCTTCTGGTTGTGTATTCCGCACTCGTTGCTCACAAGCCACGGCAGAATGTTCGCAAACCAAACCGCAGATTAAAGGTAACGATACTCACGCTGTGTCGTGCCTACACGTCGAAATATAGCCTCAAGATCCATCTCTACCACATCACTCCGAAAGATAGATTGTCTTTCGGGGTGATGTGTTTTCGCATGAATAGATTTATTTCTATAGCTCATAATAAAATTTTGGCAAAATTTTTAAGTGAAAATAGGATCAATATTGAATATTAAAATGCAAGTTTATGTGATTTAAGTATTATTTTAGTGGCTAATTAATATTGATAAAGTCATTAAGCTTTAGAGTTAATACTCGATTTTGTCTCATGGCTGAGAATGACGTTGATTATGAGGATTCTACTGCATAACTGGGATAGACATTAATAAAAAGAATGCCAATAATAGTTCCATTAGAGTCTGAGTTGGTGATTCTAGTCCAAGAAATCATTGGTTTTTATAAAAAAGGAAAGTTACATGTTGACAAAATTCTATGTAAACACTCGTCTATTGTTAGAATCATTTGCTAAAGATCAGCGCGGTGTTACTGCGATTGAATACGCGATTATTGGTGTTGCGATTTCTGCGATCGTTTTAGCTGTATTTAGTGGTGATGACGGACTCAAAGGTGCATTGACAAAGGCAATGGAATCTATCACCGGAAACATAAATAAAGCTACAGATATTGCTACTCCTCCTACTCCTTAATAAATATTAATTATGCTACCACTGGCCACTCTGATTATTTTAAGCTTAATTATGATTGGAGACTTACGTCAACGAGTGATTCATCATCATTACCTGTTGGCGTTAAGCGTGGTGATATTGTTAGGCTGGTTTATCCAGCCTAATTGGTTTGTATTGCCTTATACCTTGGTTATTATCGCCGCAGGTTTAGTGCTGTTTCATTTTCGCATCCTCGCCGCTGGGGATAGCAAATTATTGGCGATTCTCAGTCTAGGCATTAGCCCTGAGTACATTCCGTTAACGTTAGTTGGTATTAGTGTTGCTGGTGGCTTAATCGCTAGCGGCTATTTGTTGTATGGGTTATGCACAGATTTAACCGCCGTACGGCAACGAGGGATCCCTTACGGGGTGCCGATAAGCCTAGTGGGTGGTTTAGCCGTGTATCTCTCTTCTTTATAATTTTCTCTCACTTGGGACGGTGATATGAATTCCAAGCTTTTAATTGTGCTCGCGCTATTAGCGATTGCTGCTGGTGGGTATGGATTGTTTGCTCCTGCGCCGGATCCTGTGGTGGTCCAAGCGCCTGCCGTTAATGTACAGCCACCGCCACCACCACCGGTTCAACAATGGCAAGTTTGGTTTTCACGCCAACCGATAGCTAAAGGGCAAGTGATAAGTCGCTCCGATCTTGAATTACGCCGTTTACCTGAGCCGGAAGCACTTGCGTTGGGTATCGCGAGCGATATGAAGCTTGAGTTTGTTGATCAAATGCGCGCCGTAAAGGCGATTGATGCAGGTAACGTTGTTTGGCCAGAGCAATTACTTGCTCCCCATCAAAATGGCTATATGGAGCTGATTTTAACTCCGGGCCATGTGCCTTTTTCGATCCAAGTTTCAGAGCAGTCCGTGATTGGTGGTGTGATCAGGCCGGGTACATTGGTGGATATTTTAGCGTTGTCATCGCTTAAACAAAATTTAGCCAATGATGTGACGGTACGAAACTTTGAAACCATCTCGCTGACACCAGTATTAATGGGCGTCAAAGTGCTTCAGGTGAATAATTCAGCCGTGGAAAACTCTGAACGACGTGAAGTCACAGGTCCATCTGAGGCGAATGTGGTTGTTGAATTAACTCGTAAACAAGTCGCCACATTAACGATTGCTCGTCATATTGCTCAGTTAGAAATACACCTCTCTACCGGTAATAGTACGGTGAGTGAGCTCTCAGCAAATGCGGGAGATGTATTAACCGATTATAAAGCCATCCAAGAATTTCGCGCAGGCGCGGCAACGGTTCGCTAAGGAACGTATTATGGTTCATCGCTATTTATCTATATTATTTTTGGTTACCTTCAGTGTGTTGACGTTGCCTGCCGCTGCGCAAAGGATGCTCAATTTAGCGGAAGGGGATGCGCAAACCCTTCGTGTTGAAGGCGAAATTCAATCGGTATTTATTTCTGACCCTAAAGTTGCAGACTATCAGGTGATCGACCGTCGCACGGTGGTGGTTTTTGGTAAGCAGGTCGGCAGCGCCAATGTGTTGATTTTTGGCGATGATAGCCAAACCTTGCTCAGCCGACGTTTAGTCGTCAATAAAAGTATGGTCCATATTCAGCAACATATTCAGATTAAATACCCTTATGCAGAAGTGACGGTCTACAACTTAGGTGATCAAGTGGTGCTAAGTGGTATGGTTGCCACAGAAAAAGAGCGAGATGAGATTAACTTGTTAGTCGGTGAACTGCTTGACAAAAGCTCGGTAGATACGGATGTTGAATGGAAGCTTGGTGACAACACCTACAAAATGGAATTCATGCAACGTCGCCGCTTTGAAGGGGTCGTGAATAATATTGAAGTCGCGAGTACCAAACAAGTGAACGTTAAGTTATCCATTGCTGAAGTGTCTCAATCGTTAATGGAAAAATTCGGTATTCAGCTTGGAAGTAGTGGCAGTGCCAGTGGTATTTTTGTTAATCCTCTAAGGCAATTTTCAAGCAGTGACATCATGACCTTAATTAGTGCAATCGGTGATGATAACGTTGGACAAATTCTTGCCGAGCCTAATTTATCAGTGATTTCTGGTGAAACCGCTAGTTTTTTAGTGGGAGGAGAGCTCCCTGTGGTAACGATTGTCGATGGTGGAACGAATGTCCTCTATAAAGAGTTTGGTGTGCGTTTAGAAATGATGGCCAAAGTGATGCGTGATGACAAAATTCGTCTGTCACTCATGCCAGAGGTCAGCTCACTGGATACCCAATACGCAAATGCGACTTATAACTTACCGGCTTTAAAAACTCGCCGAGCTCGAACTACGGTTGAGTTAGGTGATGGACAAAGTTTTGTCCTGGGTGGGCTGTTGAATAAAGAAGAAACAGAATTACTGCGTAAAATTCCATTTATTGGTGATATTCCCATTTTGGGTGCTCTCTTTCGCCATACTGAAACGACGCGTAATAAAACCGAATTAGTGATTATTGCCACCGTCAATTTAGTGCAGCCTATTCACCCTTCGACAATTCAGTTACCTACAATACAACGTACATCTACTTTAGAGCGCTTTTTTGCCTTAGATCCGGATAAAAACGCTACTGAGCAAAATATGACTCAGCAGATTCTCGCTACCGGAGGGTTTAAGCAATGAAACAGAACGTAATTATCACGCTCATCGCCTTATTTAGCTTAATTGGCTGTAGTTCAGGGCAGGCGGAAAGACCAGGACCTGCGATTGATGTTTACCCTATTCTGACCTCTTTAGCTCTGCAAACTAATCCGCAGCAGCAAGCAGAAGCCCAACGAGCTTTGGATGACTTTATCCAAGCTCAGCATTCTGCGTTGGTTACACAACAAGTTATTTTGTTTTCCACCAGTGAACAGGGCGAACGGTTTGCAAATCAGGTGCTATCACAACTGCGTCGTTTAGGTGTGGCGGAAAATAATATGCGCATCGAAAAAACGCCCTTAGCGGCTAATCAACAGTTTGATTTTAAAATACAAATTTTAAGCCATCAAGTTGTCGTGCCTATTTGCTCGGCTGCACAAATCAGCCGTTTTGGGCATGAAGGTCGCGGCTGTTACAGTGAAAGCTTGCGCTGGCAGTCAATGGTTAATCCTCACAAAATGATTCATACGCGCCTTTCATCTAACGATGTCGACGTAAACGGAGAGTAGTCATCATTTATGTTTGATTTAGTCGATTTACTGAGTAAAAAGCAGCAGTCAGAGGTGATTGAGCAGAAGAAAATCACCTCAGTGCTTTTTTATCAAACACCTGAATGCCAAGATTTGGTTTTAGAAGCCTATCGATTTGAAGGAATAGCTCCTCCTGCGATTGCCAAGAATAATGATATTCAAATTGCCGATCACGTTCGTGAGTCAGATATTGAAATCGTGATTGTTGAGTTAAACAAAAGCCACGACGTCAGTCTTGATGCGGAAAGAATCAGTCATTTACTGCCCAATCATGCTTCGGTCATTGTCGTGGGAAGTGAAGATGCGATATCAACGATTCGTAATTTAAAAGCCATGGGTTTTTATTACGTATTTTGGCCAGTGACTAAGCAAGAGTTTATTGATTTTGTGCGCAGTGTGTATGAAAACCGTAAACGGAGTAGTCATCGTGGACCTGGCCAAAAACGACGTGCAAAATATATCAGTGTATTAGGAACAAAAGGTGGAGTGGGGGCGAGTTTAATTACCGCTGAAGTCGCTCACCAGTTAAGTGCTGTACGTAAAACTTCTTGTTTAGTGGTTGATCAACATTTTCATGGTGGCAATCTAGATATTTTGATGGGGATTCGAAAGTTAGAGAAGCGCCGTATTCAAAAAGGTTCATTAGCGTCTTCTCTCGATAGTTCATCAGCACAAAGTCTAGTCTATAAACATAACAGCATGTTATCCATGTTGTCATTGACCTCAGATCAACTTGATACTCCCTCCATGGTCGATTATTCGAACGCGGTTGTTGACCAATTATCTGAAGATGTCAATTTTATCTTAGAAGACTTATCAGCGTCGGTGGGCTTTAGTCTTGATGCGGATAAATTTCTGTCTCAAGCGGACATTGTTGTGTTAGTACTTGAACCTACCGTTTCATCGGTTCGTGAAGCCGCGCGTTTGAAAGAGCGAATTCTGAAACTCAATACCACGCCAGCATTAAGATTGATTACCGTGCTCAACCATACCATGGGCGTTAAGCAACAATCGGCAGACAAAGCCGATGCTGAAGCGATTCTTAAACAACGGATTGATATTGAAATCCCTTATTGCGAGGCGATTAACGCCACCATTTTAGAAGACAAACGCGTAGTATCGTCGGGCTTGAAAGCCGCTGATCCTCTTAAAAAACTGACCTCTTTATTATTAGGCGAAACTCCTGTTGAAAGGAAACCGAATGTGTTTGAGATGGTTCAAACATGGTTAAAACAGCGGCATAAAACATCATGATTGGTGCAAAAGCGATATACGTTGGTCTGCGTAAGCAAATTTTTGATGCTTTAGAGCCTGAAGCGATTGCACAAATGACCAAAGATCAGTTAGCGAAGCAGCTAAATGGAGCGATAGAGCTGTTGATCGAGCGTGAACGTTTAAGTGTTCCTAAAGTTCTGCGCCAAGAGTTTGTTAAAAACTTAGTTGATGAATTGGTCGGTTTAGGGCCATTACAAACCTTAATGGATGACGATTCGATCAGTGACATTATGATTAATGGCCATGAAAATGTATTTATCGAACGTGGTGGATTAGTCGAAAAAGCGCATATTGATTTTATTGATGAAAGGCAACTGTTGGATATCGCTAAACGGATTGCTGCTCGTGTTGGTCGACGAGTTGATGAATCCTCTCCAACTTGTGACGCGCGTCTACAGGACGGTAGCCGAGTTAATATTGTTATTCCACCGATTGCGATTGATGGCACCTCAATATCGATTCGTAAATTTAAAAAACAGAGTATTGATTTTACTAAGCTGTGTGAGTTTGGGGCCATGAGTCCGGAAATGGCGCAAGTATTAATGGTTGCGGCTCGCTGTCGGTTGAATATTTTAATTTCAGGCGGCACCGGTTCGGGTAAAACCACCATGCTTAATGCACTTTCGCAATTTATTTCTGAAAATGAGCGGATCATTACCATTGAAGATGCAGCAGAACTGCGGTTACAACAACCCCATGTGGTACGTCTAGAAACTCGAACTGCGGGGATTGAAAATACCGGCATAATCAATCAGCGTGATTTGGTGATTAATTCGCTGCGTATGCGCCCTGATCGAATTATTGTCGGTGAGTGTCGTGGCGCGGAAGCGTTTGAAATGCTGCAAGCAATGAATACGGGTCACGACGGTTCAATGTCAACGCTACACGCCAATACTCCTCGTGATGCGTTAGCTCGGGTTGAGTCGATGGTGATGATGGCAACCAGCAGTTTACCACTAGAAGCTATTCGTCGAACGATTGTTAGTGCTGTCGATTTAGTCATTCAGATCAGTCGGTTGCATGATGGTAGCCGTAAAGTAATGAGTATTACTGAAGTCATTGGTCTTGAAGGCTCAAGTGTGGTGCTGGAAGAAATCTTTCGTTTTCAACCTAATTTACGCCAAAGTGAAGATGGCAAAGTTAATGGAAGTTTCATTACCTCAGGTTTGATGCAACGCTCGGTTTTATATGAGAAAGCGAGATTCTTTGGTTTAGAAGATAAATTGGCTAAAGCTTTTCGGGATATAGGAGAGCAGCGCGCATGATTGGGTTATTACTGATCATTCTAGGCATAGTTTTATTGTTGGTGGCTAAACGTAAGCAGAAACAGGAAGGTTATGACTATTTAGCACAGTATTCGCGTGCTCGGTACGTTGATTCCATGACATCTGAGCAGCAAGCGATTGATATAAAATCGCTTTCGGATCGCAGTTTACAAGATCGATTCAACCAAGGTTGGAAAAATCTTAGCAAACAATTGGGCAAACTTGCCTTATTAAAAGTGATGATTTTCCTTGTTGGACTGGTGTTTTTGGGCATCGAATTCAATCAACGTTTTATCCGTGGCTCAGCGTTACTCGTTATTGTAATCACGGTGATCGCTGGGGTGTTTTTTGCCTATTTATGGTTAAAAAAACGCGAGCAGACTCAGTTTGAAGAGAGTTTTCCTGATGCCTTAAATATGCTGAGTAGTGCGGTATCCTCAGGTGAGAGTATTACTCATGCCATTATGTATGTTGGCAATACCTTAAATAATGAAGTGGGTAAAGAATTTAAAATTATGGGTAAGCGTTTACAGCTTGGAGAATCTCCCGATGATGTATTTCGTAAAGCTTGTTTGCGTTTTCCTTACCCTTCGTTTCATTTTTTTGTGATTACCTTACGTGCGAATATGCAGCGCGGTGGGCAACTTAAAGAAGTGATTTTAAGACTAAACCGTTTGTTATTTAATGCCCGTTCAATTGAAAAGAAAAAGTATGCTTTAACCTCGGAAGCGCGAACCTCAGCCAAAATTGTCGCGGCAATTCCTATTTTCTTTTTGTTTATTTTGCAATACCTAAGCCCGGAGAACTACGAATTTGTCATGTTTGATCCCAGTGGCCGGCCGATATTATTTTATGTATTGATCAGTGAGGCGATTGGTATCGCGATTGTATGGGGGCTAATGAAAAGTGTTCGTTAACATTCAAACATGGTTAGCTCATTCAACGACTAGCATCTTTTCAATTATGGCAGTCAGTATTGGCGCCTTACTACTGATTGTCTCTTTACGTAGTGAACGTAAAAAGCAACTCTGGAGAGATTTTCATCACCATGAGCAAACACCAAAGCAAAAATTAGCTTGGCTAGACAAATTATCTGCCAATCTAAACAATCTCTTTTCTTCAGATAAACAACAGGTACAGCAAAAAATTCTCGCTGCGGGATTTTATAACCCCAAATTAGCGACTTATTTCATGCCCATTAAATATGGTCTATTACTGGTAGGCTGCGCAGTTCTCTACATTTTATCATTACGTTTTGCGTGGCAAGGCAATAGTTTGTTTATTGCTTTAGCGGTTTGGCTAGTGGTTAGTTTGATTCTGCCAGATAGTTATTTAGCCATGCGTGGTCGGCAACTGAGTTATAAAATTTCCAATAAACTGCCGTATTTATTGGATCTGATGGCCGTTTGTGTTCAAACAGGGATGACGATTGAAGCTGCGATCAGTTATTTGGCGAAAGAGATGAAAGGCTTTGATAAAGACATTAGCTATTTATTGATTAAAACTGATGATAGAGCACGAATGGTTGGACTAGAAGCTGCATTAGATGAGCTATATGCACGGGTTCCTTCTAATGAAATGCGTAGTTTTGTGATGACGCTTAAGCAAAGTTTACAATATGGTAGTTCAATTTACAGTGTATTGACCACTCTATCTGCTGATATTCGTGAAGTACAAATGCTACAAATTGAAGAAAAAATTGGAAAGTTAGCTGCGAAAATGTCTATTCCATTGATCATTTTTATTATGGTACCGATTGTAATTTTGATCGCTGCCCCAGGAATCATGAGGATGATGGCTAATGCGTAATCTAGTTTGGGTGGGCTTGGTGGGATTACTACTATCTGGTTGTGTGTCATCTTCAGGTCATCAGCGTAGCAATGTAAATGACACCAATAATGCTACTTTTGCTTTCGACCAAGAACAAGTACTGATTAAAACAGGAAATTATACTGCGTTAATAGAATTTTATAAGCAACAGCTACAGCAGAGTGATCAGCGTGAAACCCGATTAAAATTAGCTCAAGCCTATTTGGACTTTCAAGACCCTGAGTCGGCATTGTTTATTCTTGGCCCATTAGTTCGCTCTCCATCTAAGCAAGATACAGAGTTTTATTTACAGGGCGTAGCTCTATATCGATTAAATCGGATAAATGAAGCGCAACAATCTTTGACTGTTGCGCAAGTGAACTCCCCTAATAATGCACAAACGATTAATATGCTCGGCATCATTTTTGCCCAATCTTCTCAGTTTAAACAGGCACGTGCATCTTTTAACCGAGCGAGAGAATTAATGTACGACGATATTACGGTAAAAAATAATCTGGCGTTAATTGATATGCTTGAAGAAGACTATCAAAGCGCAGCAGATAGATTGCTACCTATTTATCACAATGGTCAAGCCGATGACCGAGTAATCGCCAATTTGGCGATTATCATGGCTAAATCAGGTAGTTTCCAGCATTTACAAGCTTTTTATGCACATCAGTACAGTGAACAAGAGATTCAGCAATTGTTTATTACGTTAAGAAATTTAAATTTAGTTTCAACCTTGAAATTTGAGGTGCCAGTGGATACCCCTATAATCGATAAAATAGAGACGCTACACTTTCTTGCTGATGAAAAAAACGGTTTAGATATCGATAATAGTGAGGTTCAGTGATGATGAACTATTCAATCAGATATAAAAAAGGTGTCGCTACTATAGAATTTGTCGGTGGTTTTTTCGCTTTTTGGTTGATGTGTATGGCTTGGGTTGAGATGAGTTTTATCTCTTATGTCTCTAGCTTAGGTGATTTAGCGATCGCTAAAGCGGCTAGAGAGACTAAGAAAATGGATGGTAGTAATTATATCACTGAGTTTGAGAGAGTTCTAAGAGAAGAAAATAGTCTGTGGCACTATATCGTTGATGCTAATAAATTCAAAGCCAATGTGCAATTTGTAAAAAGTTTAGATGAGCTACATGATTATGAAACATTATGTTTAGGGAAAGATAGGGACACATTTAATTGTAACGAACCTAAAGATATGGCGATTGCGATTTATGATATTACTTATGACTATCAACCCATTTTTAACTTTTTTCTCAGCGGAGAAACGGTATTTTCTCGCGAAGCCATTGTAATTCAGGAGTATCAGCGTGAAAATTTCGCTCGTTAAACAGCAGGGAAACTTTATGGTCGAGTTTGCTATTGTTGGGGTGTTTTTTGCTTTATTACTGATTTTTAGTGCTGATCTTGTGGTTAGGCTTGCTTATCAGGGTAAATTAGACCGTATGTCTTATTCCGCGGCGAATATTATTAAAGAGCGCACGGAATTAGCTGGTGCTGATCAATTTGATTTACTTCCAGATACCGTTTCGATTGATGATAAAGATATACCAAAGGAGTTTTTGTTGTTATATGAAATAGTTTTGGCTTCACTAAAAAGAACCACAACAAATTTTTATGAAAGCAAATTTGGTTTCCATCTGCATATTGTTAACAATAATAATAATATTAGTGGTCCTTATTATCGAGGAGGGATTGATTGTAAGCCATCAATGCCATCTCAAGATCTTACCTTTACCACCACTTTTGGCCGCCCTGCAACCTTATATCAAGTCACCCTTTGTTATGAAACACCAAATTGGTATGGCAATCTGATAGGTGAAGACTTTAAGCGTGTTTCCAGCCGAGCGGTGGTGATGGGGAGATAACGGATGAATATGAACAGTATGCAACGCCAATCCGGTCATGCGGCCATTTTATTTGCGTTAATGATTCCAGTTTTATTTGGCGTGTTTGCCTTAGGCACTGATGGTGCGCGAGCAGTGCAAGATAAAGCGCGCCTGTTAGAAGCGGTAGAAGTGGCAAGTTTGGCAGTAGCGGGGGAAGGTTCTGATGATACAGTGCTAGCAAAAAGTTATTTGCAGTATTATTTTCCGTTAGCTGAGATTAATCATGATGATATAACGATAAAAAAAATAAACTGTGAGGATAATCCTGCATGCAAAGGACAAGATCGCCGATTTTTTGAATATCAAGTAAGCGCGCGCATTTCACAGCCCACTTGGTTCCCTGGTAATGATGCGATTATTGGTTTTGGGGCAGGCTATCAAGTTTTTGATCGTTCGGTAACACGAAAGTATCATTCTACAACAGTGGATGTAACATTTGTTGCGGACTTTTCTGGCTCTATGACTTGGACTTGGGGGAAAGATAGGGGAGTTAGATATGAAGATCTCATATCTATTATAAAATCTGTCACGGAAGAGCTCAATGAATT